>JAKQYG010000292.1 GCA_023356515.1 Trichodesmium sp. MAG_R04
CGTAAATATCGTCGTCTAGTTGTACGATGGGAACGTATTTCTGCTTGCTTTGATGCTTTTTTAGCGATCGCCACTATACATATTTGGATTAATCGCATATTATTAGTGGGATAGGTTCATGTTAATTGCTGTATTCTCGTCCCAATTAAAACTGCCCTGCATTTAGGGCAAAAATAAGTTCTAACTGAGAAAGTTAATGGCAATTTATAATCTTACTACAATTTTGTGATTTATTCAATAACTTCTACTCCTCTCTCATTACATATTGAGCCAAGTAGTGCCAAATTAGTTACACATACTCTAGGTGCCGAACAGCTTGTATTGTAAGAATCATAGGGAAGAAAATTAGGAAATTAATTTTGCCTAGGCACTTACCACTTATTTAAGTTCTTTTAGATAGAAAATTAGTAACCAATAGGAAAAATCCTCAGGCATTGTTCATTTCCACATACCATTATGGGAGTAAGAATACCAAATATTTTTCATGTGTTAAATTAGTTATATTAATGAGTTGAGGAAACAACAATGATTGACGTAACTAAAATGAAATGCGCTTGTGTGGATTGCCTATGTGTGGTTAATACTAGTGTAGCGGTGATGGAAGGCCAATCATACTACTGCTCCGAGGAATGTGCTAATGGACACCCGAGTGATGTAACTTGCTGCGGTAATACTGGTTGTAACTGCCATAGCGAATAACTAGAATGTCCCTCGAGTAGAAACTAGAAACTGGAAACATAGTCTACCTATCAGTTAAAATATCAAGGATCTGACCAAAGAAATGGAGTTTTTAAGACTAACAGGTGAAGTGCGTTAGTACAAGGAACAATCTTCACCCAATCCTTATTTTTAGAAAAAACCATCTTGGCCAGAGACAACCAGGCGATCGCCCATTACTCCAGTCCCCCTAGTCCTAAGAACGATTCCAACTAAAGCAGACCACCCCCAAAAATTATGTTTAGGAATGAGAATTAAATAAAGTCCAGAATTGTTTGAAAATAACTTACTCAAATGATCTTAAGTTTAGGCAATTTAACTTGTGTAGATAATAAAATCCTCATTTTTCAAGGCACCAAAACAATACTCTTCACAAAAGGTAAGTCAAAACTGTTAGCTAGAACCATTCCCCTGGCCCCACTAAAGGTATCAATTCTGGAAGCTATTAGTTATTTCCCTCTTCACTTAATTCCTAAAACTCAGGCGAATAAAAATTATTCACAAAAGAGTGTATCTCTTGTTTTATTAAGTGTAATAGTATTTATCCCTTTAGCATTTTTGCACAGCTCTTTTGTAGTATCTTTTCGCAAAAAAGCATCGGTAAAATCTGCCCCATCAATAATTGCTTTACGAAATTGAGTATGGAAAGCATAAGCACCTTCCAAAATAGCATTAGTCAAATTTGCTTTGTTAAAATTAGCATTATCCAAAGTAGAATAACTAAGATTTGCTCCCTCTAAATTAGCTCCTTCTAAATGAGCGCCAAACAAACTAACTCCACTTAAATTTGCATTACTAAAGTTACTTTGACGCAGAATTGATTTAGTAAATGAATCATTAGTTAAGTCTTGATTAGAAAAATCATGACCTACCAAGATTTGTTTGTCATACTCATCAGCTAAAATTGGTGTCACTTTAGTAAAGGTTATGGCAGTTATTGCCCCTATAGCAACTATATATACTACTAATGAAAAGACAAAGCTAACTAAAACTTGGGAAGTTTTCTGTTGTCTAAAATTCATGTTTCTTCTGGCTAATTTACTTTAATCATACGTATATTGTTGTAGAATAAACTAAAATGAGCTTTTCTTTATCTAGTCAATCTACTTATATTTCCCAAAAAATTGACAAAGGTATTTTGGGAGAAGAGCTAGTAGCAAAATGGTTACACAAAGAAGGTTGGCAAATACTCCATCGAAGGTGGCAATGTCCCTGGGGAGAATTAGATATTATTGCTACGAAAACTTCTCCATTTAGGGATAGTTCTAGTCAAAACTACCCCATTGTAGCATTTGTGGAAGTAAAAACCCGTAGTCGAGGTAACTGGGATCTAGATGGTTTACTAGCAGTTACAGAATCAAAACAAGCCAAACTATGGAAAACTGCAGAAATGTTTTTGAGCGATCGCCCAGAATTAGCAGATTATTCATGTAGATTTGATATAGCCCTAGTAAGGTGTCATTATACTAGAAAAGATTCTCACCTTCGGAGAACCATATCATTAGAAAAGCAACTATCTGAGTTAACTATTGAAGTTGGGAATTCTTTAGAATTAGCAGGTTATCAGTTCATTTTACAGAATTATATTGCTTCTGCTTTTATTATTCACTTGGACTAAATACTTAACAATTGTGAAGAATCAATTAAGTATATTAAACATTTGTTGTACCCATACTAACGTTATATAACATAACATCGTTGTTTATATGATGTATGGGTACAAACAAACTAAGGGCCAGATGCAAGATCAACCCAAAGTTTCTGGGCAATATCCCAAGCCCTTAACAAATTGGGTTCTAAATGCCTCTATTTCATCTTGATTTGGCTTTCCATGGGAAACCACTGCTACCTGATAACGTCTCATTACACTTAAGGGTGATTGTCCAGTTTCCAAACCCCATAGTGCTATTCTGACACGGATATCAGGATCATAAGGTATTCCTAATTCATTCATAAAAGCCCTAAAATCTCCATGTTTTTGAGGAGTCAAGTATCGACTCATTTTTACTTTTATGACCCAACCATCAATTTGATGAATCACTGTCATAAACTGAAGTGGGAGTTTGTGGGTCGTCTTGAAATATTCAACTACTCTCAGACACAGGCTAGTATTTGCTAAAAAGTAAAGGTATTCCATATATCAAATTATTACCGCTTACAAATGTCCCTTTTCCCATAGTTTAACCTCTGAGTTTTATTTTCTATAGCAATCCCAAATAGGTTGTGACAATTCAAAAAATAGAAATAAACTCCATAACTCTTGCCCATTGCCTATTGCCTCCAAACTTATTCCCAAAAAGCTTTCAAATTGTGGAAACCAATAAAATAAGATTGCTATATTACAGAGGCAATATTGAAAGTACTGGGAAACGGTGATAGAAAGCGGGGCGGATATTGCCGCTTCCCTATCAACAAATTAGATGTATGTCTACAATATATAGATGCCTAAAAGAGCTATTGAATTCTGTGGTATTTGCACTACTACAGCTATATCTGCCTAGTATTCTCTAATTAGGTTGATACTAATATACTTACTTTTATACATTACAGATTACTACGGGAGAAGTACCCTAATTTATATGGGTGGTTTCTCCTACCCCATTAATGTATTAAGTAATATAAGTAGTAAACAAGACTCAATCTCCTCTTCCAAGAGGAGCAAAAGGAAATCTAGATTTTTCTTGTCTCCTTAATTATAGGAGGTAGTGGTAACTGATAACTGAGAACTGAGAACTAAAATGACCGATTTAGATTGGTCCATTGAGGCTTATGATT
This sequence comes from Trichodesmium sp. MAG_R04, assembly GCA_023356515.1. Taxonomy (GTDB): domain Bacteria; phylum Cyanobacteriota; class Cyanobacteriia; order Cyanobacteriales; family Microcoleaceae; genus Trichodesmium. The sequence continues at coordinate 3,493 of JAKQYG010000292.1, forward strand.
ATGAACTTCCCCAAGAGCTAATTGCTCAAAATCCAGTTGTACCTAGAGACAGCTCTCGCTTAATGGTTATAGAATCTCTCACACACCATTATTACATTTTTAGAGATTTACCTGATTTACTCCAACCAGAAGATTTGCTGATTTTGAATAATACCTGTGTGATTCCTGCTAGGCTTTATGGTCATAAAACGAGTGGTGCTCAGGTAGAAATCTTGTTATTGAAACCAGTCACAAGTGATTCTTGGTTAGCTTTGGTAAAACCTGGTAAACGTTTTACGACTGGAGCAAGGATTGATTTTGAACCTAATTCATCCTGTGCATGTGATTATAAGTTACAGGCAACAGTATTAGCAACTGATCAAGAAACTGGTGGACGTATTTTACAATTTCATTTACCCCAAGGGGTTTCTTTGCTCGATTTGTTAGACCAGTTTGGTCATGTCCCTTTTCCTCCTTATCTTGCAGATTCACAGGCTCTCACTGAACAATATCAAACTGTATATAGCAGGGTAGCAGGAGCGATCGCCGCTCCTACTGCTGGTTTGCATTTTACTGATGAATTACTTGAGAAACTAGAACAACGGAATATTGGACAAGCTTTTATAACTTTGCACGTTGGTATTGGCACATTTCGTCCAGTTGAAGTTAAAGACATTACTACCCATAATATTCACTCTGAATGGGTTGAAGTTTCATCTTTGACCATAGATAAAATTCATCAGGCAAAGGCTAAAGGTGGACGTATTATTGCGGTGGGAACTACAGTAGTTAGAGCTATCGAAGGAGCAGCACTAGCTAATGATAATGGTGGCAGTCATAGTTCTCTGATTATACCATTTTGTGATTATACAAATATATTTATTTATCCTGGTTACAAATGGCGGGTGATAGAAGGTTTAATAACTAACTTTCATCTTCCACGTTCTAGTTTACTGATGCTTGTTAGTGCTATGATTGGTAGAAAACGTCTTTTAAGTTTATACCAGGATGCAATTGCTCAACAATACCGCTTTTATTCTTTTGGTGATGCAATGTTGATTCTACCATCTGCTAGAATTAATTGAAATAAAATTACTGTAGCGCCTGCATCTTTCTTGTAAAAGGGCTTTCAACATTGGCATAGTTTTAATAGGTAAACCATTGGCAGTTAAAAAGCCCAAGTTGACTAATCTTCTTCCTCCTCCTCCTCATTACTTGGATATACAAAACTTTGGGAACGTTGAGTTAATACAGATTTACCTAGGGATAGTGCCTTCTTTGCAGCTAGCCTTGCCTGGGCTTTCCAGTTAGCCTTCCGCATATTTTTCTTAGATTTTGAGGTTCTCTTCTTTGGTACAGCCATAAAAGTTATTCTATTCTCTCGATACAGATAATTTCATACACAAACCACTATGATACCTTAATTTTAGCAACTGTGGAAGAATGCAACTAAATATATTTTACTAATTACTTTACTGGGAAGTGCGAAGTTATGCTCAAAAACGATTTGCTTATATGACTGAAAGCTATTACTGAAAATTACAATACTTGTAGGTATCAATAAAGAGTTGATAACCTAGAGATTGTTGAAAGCCTTAACTAGCAATAGTTATTCTAAGAACATCTAACTGTCTAGTATAATAGCTTTGCAATTCTTAACGCAAATTATATACTTCCAACCCCCAGACCTTGATAAACTTTATGAAATAGGAAATAATAAAAATGCCCTAGGGGGTAGTGTAAGGATTGGCTTCTAATTTCAACTGTATCTTAAATCTATAGACATATAGTAATCCTAAATAGGTTATGACAATTCAAAAACTAGAAGTAAACTTCGTAATTATTGCCTATTCAGCATTGCACCCAAACCCATTTCCAAAAAAAGGTAAAATTTTTTTTGGACAAAAATTAAAATAAGATTTCTATAGATTCATAATCATAATTTAAAAAAACAACGAAACTTATGGTAGATTCTCTCAAAAAACAAACCTTTACTGAACTGCGTTCAGGTGTTAAAGTTCCTGCAAAGGAAACTATCCTCACACCTCGATTCTATACAACAGATTTTG
>JAKQYG010000293.1 GCA_023356515.1 Trichodesmium sp. MAG_R04
AGCAGATTTAGTTGTGTTAAGTGCTTGCGAAACCGGGTTAGGAGAAATTACCAGTGATGGAATAGTAGGTCTTGCCCGTCCTTTTATTGGAGCAGGAGTTCCCAGCATAGTTGCTTCTTTATGGCAAGTTCCTGATGCAACAACTTCCGAATTAATGATAGACTTCTATAAAAATCTGGAAGCCAAACAAAACAAAGCTCAAGCTCTCCGACAAGCAATGTTAACCACCATGAAAAAACATCCCGAACCTGTGAACTGGGCCGGATTTTTCCTAGTCGGCGAATCCTAAGCAAATTTTACCAAAAAATTGGATTTAACGGGCGACCTTCCATGTTATAATAAAATTGGTTTGAATACCCGCCTTGTCTCATAAATACTACAGAAAAGAAGATTAGGACTTACGCACGGGCACTACACGAGTGTGAGGGCGAATGCCATTCGCCCCTAAATATGGCGTTTTCAAGGTGAAGCATGCGTAAGTCCTGTAAAATCTATCTTGATAATTAGGGCTTGCTGAAAAAGTCTTTTTCAAGAGTAGGGAACCCACCCCTAACATCTTCCAGGATGAGGATACGCAACGTCCCTACATAGCAACGGGGAATTGGTAAAGGAGGTAGTCGAATATATTTGTCCCTTAATTTTTCTGCAAGCTGATACATAGTTAATACTTCCGTTCCTGGGGTTCAAACATAGTTATTGCCACAGGTCGATAACCAATATCAATTCCCGCCAACGAATAATAAGCTAAAGTATGCCGTAAAAACCTCTCATCATTTCGTTGGGGAAAATCTTCCCGACTATGAGCACCTCGACTTTCCTGACGACTCAACGCCGAACTTAAAATTGTCTCCCCCACAACAATAATACTCCGTAACTCCAACGCTTCAATAATTTCCGTATTCCACAATTTACCCTTATCATCTAAATAAACCTGCTGATATTGTTCCTGCAGCTGCTCCAATTTTTCAAACCCCTCCTGCATTACATCCTGGGAACGAAATACACCACAATGTTGACTCATTGCATCCTGAAACTGCTGCTGTAAAAAATTAATGCGGTATTTTCCAGAACGGTCTAACAACCCCTGAATTTGTGCCCGCGCTTCCTGTAAATAACGTTCTTCTTCAACATGAGGCAACTTCCGACCCTCAACAAATTCAGCGATCGCCGCTCCAGTACGTCGCCCATAAACCACACATTCCAACAAAGAATTACTTCCCAAACGGTTAGCACCATGTACGGAAACGCAAGCACATTCCCCTGCAGCAAATAACCCATCCACCAAACTATCAGCACTCGCCCAAACTCTACCATCAGTATTAGTTGGAATGCCACCCATAGAATAGTGAGCAGTCGGGCGTACTGGCATCGGTTCATTCACCGCATCAATACCCAAAAGACGATGACCCTCTTCCCAACAAAAAGGTACCCGACTCATAACTTTCTCTCGACCCATGTGTCGCAGATCAAGATAAATAAACGGACCTCCCGCACTACCATCCAAATTAATTCCTCGACCAGCGCGAATTTCTAAAGTAATAGCCCGGGAAGTAATATCACGAGGTGCCAACTCCATACGACTAGGAGCATAATTCGCCATAAAGCGATCGCCATCACTATTTATAAGATAAGCACCCTCACCTCTCACCGCCTCTGAAATTAAAACTCCTGCTGGATATAACCCAGTGGGATGAAACTGCACAAACTCCATATCTTGAAGAGGCAACCCAGCCATTGCGGCCATTGCCAAACCATCCCCAGTCGAAGCATAATCATTAGAAGTAGTATTAAATACCCGACCATAACCACCAGTGGCAAACATTACCACCTTTGCTCGGAGTACAACTATTTCCCCATCCAAAATGTGATACATAACCACACCCTTTGCCTGACAGTCTTCTAATATCAGACGTATTACATACCATTCCTCATAAATATGCACTCCATAACGGCGAAGATTATTAATTAATTCATGGAGAATAGCATGACCAGTTTTATCCGCAGCATAACAGGTGCGGTTGTGGGAGTGGCCCCCAAAAGCACGTTGGGCGATGCGCCCATCTGGTAACCTGGAGAATAACACTCCTAGATGTTCCAAGTCAATAATTACATCTGGTGCCTCCTTCGCTAAAATTTCTACCGCATCTTGGTCTGCTAAATAGTCAGAACCTTTAACAGTATCAAAAGCATGAGCTTTCCAACTATCTTCTGTATCTACATTTTTGAGGGAAGCTGCTATTCCCCCTTGAGCAGCAACGGAGTGAGAACGAATAGGGTGAGTTTTAGCAACCACTGCCACATTTAAACTCGGATTTTTACGAGCTATTTCCACAGCAGCACGACTGCCAGCGAGACCGCCACCTACTATGATTATGTCATGTTCTAACATTTAGGTAAATATTAAGTATTTTCTTTTTCTATCTATATTAGAATTATCTCTTGTTCTAAATAAGCTTTTGTGCATTTAAACGACTTATTATTGTCTGCTTTGTTCAGAGAAAAAAACCTTCTAAATATCTAAATTCTAGCTTACTAATACACATTTTAAATGAGTATTAGCTTATTTAGGTAAATATCAAGTATCTTAATTTTTCTATTATCTTCGTTACTTACCAGTTGCTAAGAAACTTAAATTAAATAAGGCCGAAAATTTTTGAAAATTTTTAATTTTTGCCTGGGAAACTTCTTGAGCGTAATTAATTTTATCCGGCTTTATTTTGTTCTCATTTCTAACATTTCAAGCTACTCTTCTTCATTAGAATCTACTGAACAGACTTCAATATGATTTAATAGGGTAGTTACAAAAGCAAATAGTAGGAATGGTAAAGACAAGACCACTATTAGAGCAATACTTCCCAAAGCATAGACTTGGTTACTGCTAGTCCAAATAGCAACTCCTCCAGCAATACTCAAGAATACTACTATTAACCAAACAATAATCTGGCCATAAATGTCACCGAAGGTGAGGGTACAACTAAGCCGATATTTCTCGATATTATTCATTGTTTTACCTCGTTATATTACCTTAAATTTATAGGTTAAACCCCTTGTCAAATTAGAGTAAGATTTCTCAATATTTTGATCGGAATTGTTACGATACTTTACATTATGATGGTCATTAAAATCATACAGCAGATTTCGGGCAAATGATGTACAGGGTAAATGGTAAAAATTATGTATTGCGGGCATCTTGCCCGCGTAAATGTACCTTATAAAAAAAGGAAAGCGCTGTAACTTTTGTTTATACTTAGTACCAATTTCCTCAAGTACGGCAACACATCATATAGTCATTTTAAATAAGAATGAAACATTTTTTTGCCTGAAATACTTTCATAGCAAGAAACACTTGTCTCAATCTAAAGTGAAACGACTATATCTCAAGATTATAGATTAATTAAGATAAGCAGTGTAGCTTAAGTTTATGAAGTTGGTATTAAATTCTTACATAGAAAAAAATAGTTAAGAAAAAAATAATTTTTATTTTCTCTTTGAAATAAATAAGCATATTATAAAAAATGACTAAGGTGCCCAGTTAGGATTAAAACCAGCCATGGGTAACTCTTCTGGTTGAAGTTGCCACTCTGAATCATTCTCAGGTATTTTCGAGTCTAAAGGTAACATCCATAAACGACTAATTTTTTCACTATTTTCTTGTTCTTTCCGTTTGTTTGATCTGATCAGCATCTGGTCAAATAATAATACTAAACCATCTGGTGATAAATCCATATTAACTGATCTTTGATTGGGAAAAATAACTAAAGGTATTAAATGATTTCTCTTAAGATCGAATGCTGCAAGATAAGGTTGTTCTTGATATTCCTCTGTATTCTCTACTACTTCGGTTAATAAGCAATATAATATTGTTTTTGTAGGGTCAAATTCTGTACTAATAATATTACCATAAGGAGGAGTCCGTAATAGCTCTTTCTCTTCACTTTGATTTGTTACAAGATATAGTGAGCGAGTGCCATCTTGATTATATTTTACCATTGTTGCCATAGAACCATCTTTGGTAAAGCTTAATATTCTGCCAAACTTTGGTAAAAATATTAAATCTCCTGAATCTGTTTCTGGATTTATCGGTACAATAGAAGTACCTTTCCCCTGTAAAATCACTAAACCCTGGCTATCTGGAGTAATTAAAAAGTCTCCGCCCTTTTGAATTATTCCATCTTTATTTGTTAGAGGTCTTGCTTCTTTTCCTAATTCTAATACCCAAGGACCAGCATCAAATACATTTTTTCTATTTACTCGTTGAATAACAATGATTTCACCATTAAGAGATAGATCAAATTTTAAATTTTGGTATTCGGAATTATCCAGAATTTTTTCAATTTTACCTACAATTTCTAAAGACTCTGATTTTTCTGTTGAAGATTGAGAATTAATACCAGTTGTTACAGTATATATTTTTTGTTCTAAAGGACTTGGAGCTTCATTTGACTTTTCAAATGCTGAAAATACAATCTTTTTTCCCTTTGGAAAAAACTTAAAATCTAGCACCTCTAGATTTTGAGGAGTGAGCAATACTGGCTGTTGCTGTTTAGTCAAATTAATTAAAACCAACCTACCTTTTTCTTCGCCTTTAAAACCTATATAAGCAAATGCGCGATCGCGACTTTGAAATGAACCCTTAAAAGGCTCCATTACCTCTCCTTTCTCTAGCCCATAAAACCTTTCTTTTGCCCCAGATAATTTGACGGTATATTGATTACCATAGGCAACAGGTTTTAAAACAGTATAAGCCATTCTTCGACCTGCCCAACTCACTTTTCCTCGTAAAGGTGGTTCAATTTGTAAATTTTTCTCAACACTAGCGTGATTCATAGGTCGATTAAAATTTAATATAAAAGCTGTATCTTCAAATCCTATCTTTTGATCTTGCCAACTAAAATCTCTAACTTTTGGAGCTATCTTTACTCCACGCATAAACACTAGGCAAATTAACAAACTTATACCGATAATTAAACTAATAGCAACTCGGTCAAGAGGTTGTTGTAATTCCTCTAAAATAATGTTTTGAGTTTTGCGAAATAGATTATTGATTGTCTTACTTAAATTTACCATTTGCTACTCTTTAACTATTAAATCAATCAGTCGAAAAATATTTCAAGTCAATATATATAGCCTTGGTGCGTTACCCTAGCGCTTTTCATGTCGCGAAGCGTTAGCGCAGCTTTGCGTCAGCAAAACATACCCTACCAATACCGTTCATGGGTAAGTCCTAGTTACAGTGCTTTCCTTTGTTATGAGGTACATTTACGCGGGTAAGATGCCCGCACTACATGATTTTTACCATTTACCCGAAATCTGCTGTAATATACTTTTTTGCCCTCCCAAGCTATTCTACATCTGTCCAAAAAATAGCCGAAGTGTCTTGATCGCTCTCATAAATATCTAACATATTACTTTTAAGATCTATTATAATAAGGGTACAAATAGAAAGGAGCAGATACAGATACCAAATAATTTGGCTTAAGTGCAAAAGGAAAAACAACACTCTAATCGTTTCTTCAGTTATGGGCTATTGTTTGGAGGC
>JAKQYG010000294.1 GCA_023356515.1 Trichodesmium sp. MAG_R04
CCGTCTCTCAATAGCTTCTAACTCCACTGGTTTAGAAGTAATTTCCATTTTTAATTGAGCAGCAGCTTCATCTACCAAGTCGATCGCCTTATCTGGCAAAAAGCGATCAGAAATATAACGGTTAGACAAAGTGGCAGCAGCAACTAAAGCAGAATCAGTAATTTGCACACCATGATGAGTTTCGTAGCGGTTTTTCAACCCCCGCAGAATAGAAATAGTATCCTCCACACTGGGCTGACCAACCTCGACTTTTTGAAACCGACGTTCCAAAGCAGCATCTTTTTCTATTTGTTTGCGATATTCATCAATAGTTGTTGCACCAATACAACGCAGTTCTCCACGAGCAAGCATTGGTTTCAGTAGGTTGCCCGCATCTACACCAGAACCAGAAGCACCACTTGAACCTACCCCAACAACCGTATGTAACTCATCAATAAAGAGAACTATTTGACCGTCGGAATGGGTAACTTCTCGCAAAACTGATCTGAGGCGTTCTTCAAATTCTCCCCTAAACTTTGCCCCCGCAATAAGACTACCCATATCAAGACTAATAAGTTGACGTTCTTTAAGAGACTCCGGTACATCACCATTAACAATACGTTGAGCTAGACCTTCTGCGATCGCTGTTTTTCCCACTCCTGGTTCCCCAATAAGTACAGGATTATTTTTTGTCCGACGAGATAGACAACTAACCACCCGCCGAATTTCTTCATCTCTGCCAATAACTGGGTCAAGTTTACCTGCTTTAGCTAACTCTGTTAGATCACGCCCATATTTTGCTAAAGCATCATAAGTAGCTTCCGAGTTTTGGTCTTCGACTTTACTGCTACCTCGCAATGTTTTAATAGTTGCCTCTAGTTCTTCAAATTCAACTTGTGAAGTCATTTGGGGGCGTTCAAAACCAGGGCGGCTTGGTAGTTGGGGGGTACCACCACCAATAAATTTATTACCCAAACGTTTATCTTGGTGAAAAGCGAGTAAAAGGTGCTCAACAGCAATAAATTTATCTTCCCATTTTTCTCTAGCTTCATCAGCAAGGTCCAGAAGAATTTCTAGACCTTGCCCTAGATAGAGATGTTCTATACTACCAACTTTAGGTTGGCGTTTAACAAAAGCATCCACTTGTTGCAGGAGGCGTTCTGGTCCTATACCAGCACGGCTTAAAATTTTATTAGCTGTGCCTTGTTGTTCTAGAAGGGCAACAATTAGGTGTTCTACTTCTAGTTGTTGATTTTGGTAGCGTTTAGCAACATCTTGGGATTTTACAATAGCATCCCAGGCTTGTTCTGTAAATTTGCTTGGGTCAGTTGGCTGCATTTGAACTATTTTAAATTTTTTTCTTTAAGATTTTTTCTGGTACAGCACTTACGAATAATGAGGAATGTTTAAATAGTTTTGTAGAATAGGAATTTTACCTATCGGGACTTACACAAAAAATAGTAAAAAATAGGCTAAAATATAGACGCTCAGAGGCTTTGACCTCTACAATGTGTAAGTTCCACTATTCGTTTTTTTTTGCAGGCGTAGCAGTCGCCAGGGCGCTTAGAACATTCTCACCTCTCTCAAATTTGGTCCGTGCTGCGAATTTAACTTCTAATTTCTGGTTTCTAAGTTCTGACTTCAGCTATAGGATATCCACCCCACTTATATTTATCCCACCTCTCAGCAATGCCTAATTTTTTAATTAATACTAGCTGTGACTACTTTTTATAAGCTGCTATTGCGAGTATCTAACTGAATTAACTCTACTTTATATCCATTTGGGTCTTCTATAAAAGCAATAACTGTAGAACCATGTTTCATTGGCCCTGGTTCCCTAGTAACTTTGCCTCCTTTTGCTCTTATTTTTTCACAAGTGCTATAAATATCATCAATACCCAAGGCAATATGGCCATAAGCATTGCCCAAATCGTATTTATCAGTACCCCAATTATAGGTCAGTTCTAATGCTGTATTGTCTGACTCATTGCCATAACCAACGAAGGCCAGAGTAAATTTGCCACCAGGATAGTCTTTTTGGCGTAGTAGTTTCATACCAAGGATATCACAGTAGAAGTTTAAAGATTCTTCTAAGTTATTGACTCGCAGCATGGTGTGTAATAATCGCATTGTCGACTCCTTATTTTGTCGTGTGGAATTTAGGATTTAAAGCCTTGCCTGAAAATTATAAATACATATTACACAAAATACAAACTATTATAAAAAAAAATAATTAGGGGCTCTCACCGAAATTCTTCATTAAAAAAACATTTGTAGTATTTTCGTGTTGCAGAATCTGGGTTACAAGCCCAAGTTCAAGGTTCCAGAAATAATTTTTTAAACTTCCCGCTTTAGCAGGAGATGCTGAATATACCTGTCAAAGTATAGAGTGTGGGCAACTAGAAAACTTCAACAGCTATAGCTATGACTGATAACTGAAGATACTTACTATTATTGAATTGTAAATTGTCAAAATAAGATATCCAATAATCTTTTTCACTTCTATTTCTTTTTAATATTTATGGCTATTAGACTTCTCTAATTTAAGTTTTCTTTCAGCTACAGCTTCGTCAATTTTTTTGACTCCTTCTAGTGAGATTAGCGACTTACATTGATTCACTAAAATCTGCCAATTAAGTAATGTTTGAATGGAGTTAGAATCCTCTATTTTTTTTACATAAAACTGTGCCCAAAACTTAGGTACATACTTTTGCTTTCTAGTTTTTATTCGTTTTCGCCATTTAGCAAAATCTGCTTTTCTTGGTGGTTCTACCCCTATAACTGGTGGCATATCTGCATAACTAACAAACCTACTTTTTCCTTTCCCTACAACATGAATTACATATTGCCAACAACTAATTTGATAGATATTCTCCCATTGAATTCCTAAATGAAATGATAATGCATCTCTAGTTACAAATCTACCTAAAGGATGAGCATAAGTATATCTATTTTTCATACTTCTTTTCATAAAATATACCTGAAGGTTAAATATATTATTGTGGCCTGATTCTTTTATCTATATTGGTTAATACTTATATATTAAAGAATACTTGGCTATTGTGTCAACATATGGAGTAAGGTAATTTTTTACGAAAAAAATAGATAATATAGCCTTAGACATAAGTCTTAATTTAAAAGGCAAAAGTAATAAGTTATAACATTTTCAAATGAGATATAATACTGAACCCACTTACTATAATAAATATGGATATAAATCTACATTTAAAACCTAAAAATAAAGATTATAGTGTGAAGCTTCTTGACAATTTAGCTAAATTGCCTGACTAATAATAGAGGCTATAATCTATCTTCTTAAAAGAATCTATAAATCAATTTTTCAATCATCAGTTTGGTATAGGTTCAAGACTTATCATTAAGTTATTTGAAACTTTTGACGTATTGTTTTGTTAAGCGACATCATAAATTTTGATTGTTCAACAATAGATTTAACAAAAAAAAATAATATAGCTTATACTCAAAAGACAAATTTATGTGATATCTCTGAACGCCGATGTTTATTAGCTAGGTCTACAGAAGAAGAAAAGTTATTATCTTTATTAAAAGAAGAATGGAAGTATATATTCTTGTAGACAGAGCCAGAATGTTCTAGCAGTTATTCCTTAAATAATTTTAAATACTATCTCCAGCATGATAGGAACTACGAACTAAAGGACCAGAGCGAACATGAGAAAAGCCCATTTTTTTGGCAGTTACCCCAAGATGCTCAAATTCTTCTGGTGTCCAATATTTTTGTACAGGCAAATGTGCGAGTGAAGGTCGCATATACTGACCTAAAGTGATGCGATCGCATCCTACTTTTCTCAAATCTATCATTGCTTCTACCACTTCAGTTTCAGTTTCTCCATGTCCTAACATTAAACCAGACTTAGTAGGAATACAGGGGTTTAGCTCCTTAACAATTCGCAATACATTAAGTGATCGCTCATACTTGGCCCCACGACGGACCATGCCTTGCAACCTAGAAATAGTTTCAATGTTATGGTTATAACAAGCTGGTTCAGCATTAACCACAACCTCAATTCGTCTTCTTTGCCGTTCAGCTAGAGAAATAGACAGCTTGTCGGCCCCCATTCCATGCTGACCACCCCAAAAATCAGCAGTCAAAACCTCTATTTTCGTCTCTGAGTTCCGTTCCCTAATAGCCATAATTGTTGCCACAAAACAACTAGCACCACCATCAGGCAAATCATCTCTAGCTACAGAAGTCAGTACCACATACTCCAAACCCAATAATTCTACAGCTTCTGCTACTTTTTGAGGTTCTTCTGGGTCTAAAGACATGGGAGGGTGACCCTTATCCACTTGACAAAAAGCACAAGACCTGGTGCAAGTAGGGCCCATTAGCAAAAAAGTAGCAGTTTTTTGGGCATAACATTCTCCTCGGTTGGGACAGCGACCTTCCTCACAAATTGTATAGAGCTGACGCTGCTTTATAATTTTTTGTACAGTAGAAATATCACTAACTTTGCCCAAAGAAGGCCGTAGCCACTTTGGCATACTCTGAATTTGGGCTTTCATCTTAATTTGATTGAGCATTATTTTCTAGCCTTGACTTGTTTTCGACGTTGGGTAATTGTGAAAATGAAGGTTAAATTCATAAATCTCGCAACTTAAGTTTTTTGCTTCTAGCAATACTTGCTGGCAAGACCTTTACCTTTTCCATATTTATCTTAACTCCACAGTATTTCAGGGATTTAACGACTTCTCGAATCACTACTCACTACTAGACAAGTAAACTCGAATGTAATAATCTGTTACAGTTTACTATGAGAAGCACAACATTGATTATTCTTCTTATAAAATGCTAAATTAAGTATAGGGTAGGTCTTCGACCAATAGGTTATAATCTGCATTCTGTAAGTCAACTTGTAACATTAAACATAGTATAAAAATCCGAAAATCCATAGTTTAGCAAGTGTTTACAATATATATATCCTATTCATTAACCTTTCTTATTCGTCAAATTCTCAGGAAAAAATTTAAGTATAAATAATAGACATCTCCAGAAAAGGTTCTCAAAGCCTTACCCCGCCGTTCCAAAATCGGCATTTTGGGAGAGGTCTAATAGTGAAAAATTCAAAATAATAACTTCGTGGATTTTTACCAAAAAATTAAGATTGGGTCTAAAGCTTCCCCCTTATAGGGGGACTTTTTAGTTAGCTTTGTTTCATGATGTTAGTTAGAACATCGAGAAATCAACACCAACTATACATTATGGCGCAGAAGTATTTCGCCCATAATTATTGCTGATTATAAGAATATAGATAAGATAAATTTAAAAACACCAACTTATCACTGGAGGTGCAAGTTGTGGCAGGACACAAAATTTTAGTTATTGACGATAGTAAGGTTATTAGAGTCAGAGTGAAGGAAATGCTTCCTCAAGGAAACTTTAATGTTCTAGAAGCAAAGGATGGCCAAGAGGGACTGAAATTTATCATAAAGGAACGTCCTAACTTAATTATGTTGGATTTTTTGCTGCCTAAAGTAACCGGTTGGCAAGTATTTCAAAAAATTCAATCC
>JAKQYG010000295.1 GCA_023356515.1 Trichodesmium sp. MAG_R04
TTTAGAGCTCTCTTCAGATTCTACCAGGAATTTAGATTAAGAAAAAGAATTTGTCAACCCCTAGACATTTGCTGACTTTCCAGTACAATCAATAGCAAAAATTAAAATCAATAACTTATGCCATTGAGGAAGGATAGAACCATCAATCAACAATTACATTCAATAGTGGAAAGCGATAATCCCGAATCATCCCCTGTCAATCAGTCAACACTGAAAATTTTGGGCCCTTCTTGTTTACAAGGAAACATTAATATTGGTGGTGCTAAAAATTCAGCACTCCCTGCAATGGCAGCAACACTACTTTCTTCAGGTGTGTGTCGTTTGCGTCAAGTCCCATGTCTAGCAGATATTAACATAATGGGGCAAGTTTTATCTGCATTGGGAGCAAAAATCAAACATAATACCAATACTTTTACTTTAGATATAGATGCAAGTATTATTAATAACTCTGAAGCTCCTTATGAATTAGTTAGACAATTGCGTGCTAGCTTTTTTGCTATAGGTCCTATTTTGGCCAGACTAGGAGTGGCTCGGATACCACTACCTGGTGGATGTGCTATTGGTGCTAGACCTGTTGACCTTCATGTTAAAGGTTTGCAAGCTCTAGGAGCAGAAGTTCATATTGAACATGGTATGGTTAATGCTTATATCAGTAGCAGTAAAAAAAAGTTACGAGGGGCAAAAATTTATCTTGACTATCCTAGTGTAGGAGCCACTGAAACTTTAATGATGGCAGCTACCTTAGCTGAAGGAGAAACAATCATTGAAAATGCTGCTCAAGAACCAGAAGTAGAAGACTTGGCTAATCTATGTATAGCTATGGGGGCTAATATTTTTGGTGCAGGTACAAAAACTATAGTAATATCTGGAGTACCGAAACTACACTCAGTAGATTATACTATTATTCCTGATAGAATAGAAGCTGGTACATTTTTAATAGCTGGCGCGATTACTAATTCAGACATAAGTATTTCACCAGTAGTGCCTAAACATTTGAGTGCAGTTATTTCTAAACTTCAGTCAGTAGGAGTAAAAATTATACAGGAAACATCTGATAGCTTACACATTTTACCTAGTGAAATATTGAAATCTACTGATATTGAAACTCAACCATACCCAGGTTTTCCTACGGATATGCAGGCTCCATTTATGGCTTTACTAAGCATTTGTTCTGGCAACAGTTGTATTACAGAAACAGTATTTGAGAATCGTATGTGTCATGTTTCAGAACTAAATAGAATGGGTGCTAATATTAGGATAAAAGGAAATCATGCTATTGTCCAGGGTGTACCTAAGTTATCTGCTGCTCCAGTCATTGGTAGTGACCTTAGAGCTTCTGCCGCCCTGATATTAGCAGCGCTAGCAGCAGAAGGGGAAACAATATTTCATGGTCTACAACACCTTAATCGAGGCTACGAACAACTAGAAGTTAAATTGCAAAAGTTAGGAGCAAAATTGCAGAGAGTGGACTTAGTTGAGGAAAATGACATTTTTCAAGCTTCTATCTAAAAAAATGACTTTACCATAAAATTGGGTTTAATACTAAATCCGGGTATAAAAGCAGGCTTTTCCTATCGTTCTATATCTATATTTAGCAAAGGCTACAACTTTAAAAATACTCTCTTAATAATAGGCGAGTTTAGTATAGAATCTCGCCCTTCTGGGGCGACTTTCCATGTTATGAATTCTTATTTGAGAATAAGATTGGTTTTAAAATCTGCCTTGTCTCACAATATATAAAGGCTTTAACCATATTTGGGTAGCAAAAAGTACCAGATCTTCAACATCATACATTGTGACTTTTATCAAAAGGGAAGTTTATTGATATACTCCCCTCGTGTTTATCTTATCTAGCTGCTAACCTACAAAATCTGATAGCAAGAACATATATAGCTGAAGTCAGCTATCTTCATATATTGGTACAGTTTGTTTTGTATTATCAGTTTTATTATCTTCAAAGCGATCGCTGTCATTTAACTCTCTCTCTAGCCATCGTAACTCTGGAGTATGATAAGCAACTAATACCGCACTCATATTCAATAAACCCATCAATAAAAATAATAAAGCCATTCCTCTGCCATCTCCGACTCCAATAACTCTCCCTATACTACTTGCCAACATTCCATTTTCACTCATCAATGGTCTCAATATAAACTCTACTAAAGGTGCTACACTTAAATGGGTAATTACTAACAAAAACTTTTCAATCATATTCTGCAAAGCAAAAACTCGCCCTTGTAAATTTTGAGGTACTTTTTGCTGCCAGATAGTATGATTCAAACTAACAATAACTGCCCTGGAAAATAAATAACAAAATCCTCCCGATGCCAGCAAAATTACAGCAGGTTTTAATCCTCCCAAACATAGACAGAATCCCTGGATAAATACAAATACTAAAATAACTTCTATTTTTCGTTGAGAATTTCCCCATAAACTTACCATTACACTGCCTAATAACATCCCAATGCCAGTAATAGACATTACTATTCCTAGTTCTTTTTCTGAGGCAAAACTTAAAACTATTGGCAAGAACAAAACCTGTAATACTCCTGCACTTAGATAAACAACTCCAAAGAATATTGTCAACTTACGTAAACCAGAACGGACTGCTACATAATTCCACCCTGAAATAACTTCCTGCCATAACTCTTTAATACTTACTTTCTGTCTGATAGTTTTCTGCACTCGTCTAGGAAATCTCACCATTAATAGAGTAAAAAATGCTAGTAGATAGGTGCTAAAGTCTACTAATAATATACCGTGAAGGTTAATTTTGATTATTAATAATCCAGCTATACTCGGACCAAGAATTCTTGCTGTTGCTATTGCACCTTGTACCATGCCATTCGCCCGACTCAAGTGTTGTACTGGCACAAGTTGGGAAATTGCGGCTATATAAGCTGGCCATTGAAAAGCATTACAGATGGAACTAATACCCACTGCTATATATATATGCCAAATTTGTAGTTGTTCGGAGAATACTAAAAACATTATTGCTAATGCTGTTACCCCAGTAATTGAGTCACTGACAATCATTACCCGACGGCGACTCCAGCGATCTACCATGGCACCAGCAAATGGTGAAATAAAAATACTAGGTAGATGAATGAATAATGATAATAGAGCATAATGGGTAATAGAACCTGTTGTTTGATATACCCAGACTGCTAGAGCAAATTCACTTAAACTAGAACCTAATAGAGAAAAAACTTGCCCTAACCATATAAATACAAATGTTTGCATAATCTTGAATTGCTAGATAAATCAAAATAGAGTCGACTGAAACTTATTACGTTTGCTGAATAATAAAGTGGCCCTAGAAGGGCGAGGCTTGAAATCCAATTTTTCGGTAAATCTTGATAAGCTTTTGTGCATTTAAATGACTTATTATTGTATGCCTCATTCAGAGAAAAAACATTCTAAATTAGAAATTCTAAAATTTTAGCGGCTTATTTGTCACATTATTTTTATCACTCTTGATACTATTAAGATTTGAGCATGATTTGCTCTTGCCAAACTTGAACTAAGTTAGCTACTGCATTATCCCAACTATATTTTGCAATAGTTTCTCTGGCATTAATACCCATTTCTCTTCGTAAATTAGTATCTTCAATTAAGAGCTTCAATTTCTCACAAAAACTTTCCTGATTTTCTGGTGTGAATAATAAGCCATTCAAATTATCTTGAATATTTTCTGTGACTCCTCCTGCTTGAGGGGCAACTACTGGAATACCTGCGGCAAAGGCTTCTAATATAGTTAAACCTTTAGTTTCTTTTTCTGAAGCTGTGACATGAAAATCACTATTTTTCAAAATATTAGGTATATGATCAGGAGGTATTCTACCTAATAGATAAACGTTATTTGTTACTCTAGCTAATCTGTTTGATATTTCATCGCGCATGGGACCATCTCCAACAATTATTATGGCAACATTTTCTATATTTACTAATTGCTGAAATCTCACAAAAGCATTTAAGGTAAATTGCCAACCCTTATCTCCTGTTAGTCTACCTAAAAATACTATTTTTACTTTGTTATCTAAATTAGGAATTTTATAATTTGATTCCCAAAAATTAGCTGTTCTTGTGGCAGACTGAAATTTTTCTACATCAATTCCAAGAAAGTTGACGTACATAGAATTTTTGATGCCCATACCAATAATTTTTTTATAGGTAATACTACTAGAAACTAAAGTTATATCATATTGATTGTAAATTGAAACAAAACTTTTCTTAAAAATTAACTGCAGGAGCATATTAATTCTTTTTGGCAAAGGTAAAAAATCTTCAAAATATTCTAAAAAGTTAGTTCTAAAAGTACAAACACAGGGAATATTATTTTGTTGAGAAAATCCGATACCGGCTAAACGAAAAAAACCAAAAAATAATCTTTCTGGTTCGTCTACATGAATGATATCTGGTTGAAATTTTTCTAATTCTCGATGGACTATTTGGTAAGTATTAAATCCTACGTTTCTATCAAAATCTAGAAATGGTGTACTAGGTAAGTTAATGACTTGAACTCCAGGAAAAATATTACCCGTATAATCCTTCCAGTTGGGATATAAATGAGCAAGGGGACTATAGTCTGGGCAAAATAATAAAACTTGATGTCCGAATTGGCTAAGTTTTTGGACTCGATAATAACCGCTAACGGTTACTCCATCTAATATGGGCAAAAATCCAGAGGTAATAATGGCAATTTTCATAAATTAAGGAAGAAGAAATAAGGAAAAAGGCAATAAATCTAAATCTTAAACTAAGGAACTATCAATAAACCCGATCGTGAGTGACAATATCAATCAAAATAATAACTTCTTCTGTGGTATTTTTATCAATCTTTCAAGAAGATACTATCCTACAAGAGCTTTCAAAATTATATATATAAGCTTTTTGTGAAGTAATATAGAGACACTCCATAGAACATCTATATATCAATTTTTTCAAAATTTAGAGGATTTTCGACCACAGAAAAGTATCCACACTATAGCTTTACTGTAGAATTGTAATATTTACCTACAGATTAGAAAATCAACTACTATAAAAAATTTTTAGCCCCTATCCTAAAAAAAAGGAAAGGGACTATTTGCAGATAATATTAAACTTACCAACAAAGTTATTAAAAATGATTATAAAATCAAAAGTACCGAATCATCAAATTAGTCTTTGATCGTAACGAAATAAATTGATGGGATGATAAAGATTAGATAATAACTGACAAATAAAAATAGCAGTTTCTTTTTGTTTATCTGTTGGCAAAAATTAACTCCATATAGCAAATGGCATTTGCCCTCTACGGATAGCGTATTTTACAACCCACATTCCGCACTTCTTAACATTACATTGATAAGTTTTATTAATCTATCGCCCCGAATGCTCTCCCTGAAAACCTTATAGCTATGGGCATCGATTTTCACTGTCATAAAGAACTGTAACTAATTTTCTCATAAAAAATTAGTTATTGATAAACTTTATTGATATTAAGTTCTAGAATGAAGG
>JAKQYG010000296.1 GCA_023356515.1 Trichodesmium sp. MAG_R04
CGCAAGGCATAACGTCTAGTCATTTAGAGCAGTCCTCTTTATTGTATTCCTGTAGTTATTTTTCATAAACATACTATAGCCTTAATGTCAACCTCTTTAATTGATGACACGCCCTAGGATGTACTTTAAAATATTTTGTTGAGGAAAATTAAATTACTTGTCAAAATGTGATACTCTGTGATAGAGTAGTTTAGTTTAGCGGGGCGTAGCGCAGCTTGGTAGCGCACCACTTTGGGGTAGTGGGGGTCGTGGGTTCAAATCCCGCCGCTCCGATCAAAATAAAATTTATATAGCAATATAGCCCTCAATTCAAAGACTTTAGAGCTAGGTTCTACTACTTTAGAGTATTTTTTTTTGCTTGGTATTAATAGAGTCAGAAATCATACTAAGTCCGACTTATATATTTTATCATTGCGAGCATCAATAGAAAATGCTATTAAAACTAACCTACAAATTGCTTAAAATACGCATTTTTGTATTAGCTAGACTTTGAGATTTTTTAGACTAAAAATAGCTTCAAACCCACTATCTTATCGGCAAGGAAAATACCTAAAACTACTTAAAATAGCTGAAACCTAGATACATCAAGAAAATGCTTATTTTTAGGTAAAAAGCTTGTTATATGAGAGTTTAACCTTATTTTCAACCTTTTTTTTCCTCAAGTAAAGCTAGACATAGATATCCACAAAAACTCTCTTCAATTTTTCTGATTAGAGTATCTTGACACTTATAATCTCTAAAGTACCTTAACCTCCACTAATTTTAGCTTTATAACCCAATTTAGTTAAAATCTCCAGTAACTTTTGTTTATGTTCACCCTGAATTTCAATTTCATTATCCTTAATAGTTCCACCTGCGCCACATTGATTTTTAAGTTGTTTGAGTAAAGCTGCTAAAGTTTCCTGGTTTGACTGAAAACCACTAATAATTGTTACTGTTTTTCCTTTACGACCTTTGCGAGATACTTGTACTCTTAAATTTTGTTGATTTGGGAGTAAATTTGGCACTCCTTTTTCTGTCGCCGGAGAATTAGTATTATTACCAAATTCTGAATAAACTACGCGATCGCCTTTGGCATTTTTATTATCAGAGAAATTACGTTTGGAGTTAGGCATAATTTTTAAGAAATAAAATAATTTTTCAAGGGAGTAGGGAATAGGAATTAGGAAGTAGGGAGTAGGAAGTAGGAGAGGGAACAAACCCAAGTATTGAATAGAGACTAGTCTAGCCAAATTTCCCACCAAGAACCTGATTTAGATTTTGATGTTATGGGCTTAATACTATTAATTTTTTCCCCTTTATTAATCTCACCTGCTACTTGTTTAGCTACCTCTTCTTTGCTTGTTGCTTCAACTATTATATCCCTTATTATACCCCGATAGTTGAGAATAACACGATACTTCATATTTTTACCTCTTTAGTTATCACTATACTACTAGCAAAAATGTTAGGACATTAATATAATTTAAATCCTTTAATGTCAATAGCTTTAATTTAAACTAATAGCTTAAAGCTATGTAATATGAAATCTACCATATTTTATTACACATTAATAAACCGGATTTTTAGTGATCTAAACCCGGTTTTCTGATTTTTTTTCTAAATTTTCACCTTAATTATCATCAAAAAACCTTAAACAGGTCTGGTCAAATTGGAACAATATTCATCATTTACTACTTGAGAATAAATATTTATAGGTTGCATATCTGATAATTCTGGTAGTTTACGATTTGTAGGATGAAATATCATCTTTTTACAAACAACCTGAGAATTGCTCAAAGAGGCATAATCCCAAATAAAAAGTTCTGAATCCCTGATGGTTCCATTAGCGTGGGATTTAACAAATCCAGTTAGTAAGATCAATTCTATGGTTATTAGAGCAATAACTATGTATTTTACCATGGACCTCCTATTCCTATTTTAATTAAAATAATGCTTACCTATATTGCAATAGGGTTCAGATAATACCAAAACTATCACGGCATGAAACTATTTACATAACTGCCATAAAAATCTTGAACTAAACTGTTTTAAATTAAATTATCTCATAGTTTTTCTTTGAGTGTCAAGATAGTTGATTAGGTATTAAATCCTAAAAAATCATAAGTTTATAGGATTTAATATTGATGGCCGACTTAATTTTTAGCAAATAATTCTAAAGAATATTCAATAGGCTTATCTGAATTTGAAACAACTACAAATTGATAATAACCAGAATTTCTTATTTTGCCTATCCATTGATTTTCTGGAGAATCTTCTATTAATCCTCTAGACCTACGACGATAATTTCTGGGAGGATAAATTGATAATAAAACTTCTGGAGAACTAGGCTCTAATCTAATGTGTAAAATTTGTTCCTTTTGTAACCAAGCTAGATAAATTTTACCTTTCCCGGGTTGGAGAGTGCTGTTGATAATTTCCTGAAACAAACCTCGTCTAAAGCGAACTTCTTCTAGTGATTTTCTGCTTTGTAAGTCTTTCATTGTATCAGTAGCGATCGCTTGCCAAACTTGACCTATTGGTAGGCCCATGAGGTTTCGACCACGGGTTTCCTCTGAAAACAAATTAATAAACCCAGCATCAGTCAAATCATTAAAAGCAATACTACTAATATTGAGTCTTTTCAGTTGAGACCGCCATCGATAAATATCATCTTTACTATAATTACCTAATCTACGACGAGCATCTGGAGTTAGAGTTTCTAGTTTGTCTGCCAACTTATCAGCTATGGCAAACCACCGCCACTGCCATAATTCATCTTCTGGAGTTTTATTGCTCAAAGTCTGCCCTCTTTTTTGAGGATACTGACTATAGAAAAATTCATCTACTAAGGAGAAAAAGAAAGATTGATCGATACCTAATTGTTGAAGGTGATCGCTCAACTTTTCTGGCTTCTCATTCACAATTCTATTTTGATTAGAGGTGTATTTTAACCAAAAATTACCAGCCATCCAACCTATTCCACTCATACTCAATACTGTCACTAATACTAATAAAATTGTTGACCAAATAGAAGACTTTTGAACAACATTATTAGTTACAGGTATTTGGGAAACTGACATAGTAGCTACATTGGAGAGTTTAGCAGTGGAAAAAATATCTGGTGGTGTTTGGGTAGTAGCTAAGTCAGTACTAGATGAAACATTTTCCAGAGCTTCAATAACTTGACGAGCAGTGGCAAAGCGATCGCTCGGTTTAGAAGCTAACATTTTATCTAATATATCTCCCAGATTTTCACTAATACTGATTTCCTGGCGCCAATTAAAAGTTAAGTTTTGAGTATCTATCAAAGAAGACGGTTCCTTTCCAGTTAATAAAACTAAAGCTGTTGCTGCCAAAGCATATAGATCACTATCATTATTAATAATTCCTAGGCGCATTTGTTCATCTGGAGCATATCCTACTTTTCCTAACTTTGTTACTTGAGGTAGAGGACCACTTCCTTTGTGAGCATACTCAGAAGCAACTTTTGTTGCTGTTTCTTTCACCCCGCCAAAATCAATTAATACTGGCAATTTGTCAGAATTTTGTAGAATTAGATTATCTGGAGAGATATCGCGGTGAATGACTCCCAAGTTATGAATATATTCCAATACTGGTAATAGTTGGATCAACAACTGTTGAACTTCTACTTCGCTAAAAAGTTTGTCTTGAAGTTTGCGGTTTTCTAACAAAGCACGATAAGTTTTACCTTCTATATAATCTTGTACTAAAAATAGATATCCTTCTCCATCTAACTTATAGCGAAACATTTCTCGGAAACCAGGAATTTGTGGATGTCGTAACTTGTATAGTACACCTGCTTCCCGTTCAAATAGTTCCTGGGATTTTTGTAAGGCGTAGCTACCGTGAACTTGGGGGGCAAATTCTTTGAGTACGCAAGGCTCCTGGAAACGGTGATTATCTTCTGCGAGGTAGGTACGTCCAAAACCACCATGTCCTAATTGTTTGATAATTTTATAGCGGTCAGTGAGTATTAGACCGGGATATATAGGGTTATTCATAAAAATAATTGCTAATTTCAGCCCAAATTAATTTCTATTTATAGAACTTACGCAAAAGAAAATAATATTTATGTCATTACGAACAACAGTAAAGTAATCTCAAGCTAATACAGCACTTTCCATTGTTATGAGGTATGCTCACGTGGGTAAGATGCCTGCACTACATGATTTTTAGCATTTACTCTGTATATTATTTGCTTGAAATATACTGTATTTTAGCAGGAATAAAAAACTGGGAAAATTCATAAAAATTTGAATTATTTTAATAACTATAAATTTTACTTAATTTATTCTATCTCTAGAGTAATTAAAATGTGACTGTGATAGTGATTTTAACTAATTACCTTAACTTCTGGGAGTAAGTATTGTAAGCATTCAGCTATCAGCTAGAATAAAAAATTAGCCTCCAAGAATAATTAAAAGTCTGACACGAAAAAGATAGTCAGCTCAACTTAGTAATTTTAGGACTTACCGATGAACTCTATTGGTAGCGCTTGACTTGACTGCTAATAGCTGAATGTTTACACCCAATTACTAAAAAGTGTGAAAAAAGAATAGGTGCGTCCAAGTTTTGGTATTAATTTTCTGGATTTGTAATTTCTCCCATAAATAAAATAGTTCCATAATTATTATCTCTAATGGCAAAAAAGAAGGGGCGGTTAATTAACATATCGACAGTTTTAACTAGACTTCGAACTACTATTTTTACACTGGTAGTTGCTGCTGCTTCTGTTCCTGTTTCATTCACTTCAACAAATGTTTTATGTTTAACTTCACTAATACATAGCTCTGGTGGAATAGGGTGTATCCTAGAAAAATCTGCTGTCATACTGTCAAAAGCTATTTCCATTCCCAAAGATTTCAATGCATCATTAAGGTTAACTTCATATTCAGTTTTAAATTTTGGCAACCCCAAATTAACTTTATAATCTTCAAACTGTTCCATCCAATTTTTCCAGTTTTCTTCATTTAAAACTTTATAAAATCCTTCTAAACCTACTTCTTCCCTGGGAAAAAATATATCCATACTAACAATACCGTTTTTATAGGGCAAACTTACTGCCTGAAAATCTTCATTTTCGTAATATAAATGTCTTGATAATTGGAACATAATTGGATGTTGTTTTTGAGTTCCATTGGCTAAATAAAAAGGCATCTCTTGAGTAGAATCTTCTGAAAATTGTTCTTCCCAATTACCCTTAAAGTAAATAGCATTTAATAATACTATTATATCATTAGACCTAAGTACTTGAATGATTTTTTTAATTTTGCCTTGAGTTTTATCTTTTACCCAATTATTGATAATTTTCAGACTCTCAGGATGGCTAAAATCAATTTTTCTTACTTGGCTCTGGTAAAAATCTTGATTTACTTGCAGAAAACTTGGAGAAAAAGATATTCCCTTTCGAGTCCATATCGAGTTAGCAATATTTAACTTAATCTCTGGATTTAAACTATTTAATAATATCCCTAGCTCCTTATTTGCTTG
>JAKQYG010000297.1 GCA_023356515.1 Trichodesmium sp. MAG_R04
TAAACCCTTCAGGAAAATTATTAGTAAAACGTTTTGTAATTGCTTCCGCATAACAATGGGTACAACCAGGACTAACTTTGTCGCAACCTGTCGTAGGGTTCCAAGTCCTGTCCGTCCATTCAATACCAGTTTTATTGTTAGCCATAGTTAAATTTAATTTCTAATGCTAGTATGATTATTGTTAATAACCCAGAAAGTTGGAATCATGTTTATCCACCCTTACTTCATGCAAAATGGCATGGTTGTACCCCCACAGATTTAATATTTCCCTTCTTCTTATTTATCATGGGTAGTAGCTATGACCTTTTCCCTGTGAAAATACACCGATAAAAATCAACCTACTCCACACATCTACCAAAGAATTTTCCGACGATGCCTCATAATTTTCCTGTTTGGTTTGCTTCTAAATGGCTTTTATAGTTACAACTTAGCCAGTATTCGGGTTATGGGAGTATTGCAATGTATTAGTTTAGTCTATCTTCTCGCAGCAATAGCCATCCTTAACTTGTCCCGAAAACAACTTTATGAACTTGCAACTACCCTACTAATTGGATACTGGATAGCCATGCAACTAATACCTGTTCCTGGTTATGGTCTTGGGAACCTTTCTCTAGAAGGAAACTTTGCTGCCTATATTGATCGCTTGATCCTAACTCCACAACATTTGTGGGCAGGCAAACAATACGACCCAAAAGGACTTTTTAGCATCTTACCAGCTATAGTAACTGTTTTGATTGGCTACTTTACAGGAGAATGGCTCAAACATCAATCAAAAAACAGTCATACCAACTTAAATGTGGTAATTTCTGGTGTAAGTTGTTTAGTCGTCGGGTATCTTTGGGGACTATTTTTTCCCATTAATAAAGCTTTATGGACAAGTTCCTATGTAATATTTACTACTGGATGGGCCTTGCTGTTTTTAGCTATTTGTTATCAGGCCATGGAAGTTCGAGGCTGGTATAAATGGGGACATCCATTTGAAGTGATGGGATTAAATTGTCAATTTATTATTTTGGTGGAAAATTTCTGATTTAATGTATCGTCGCAGTTTGTTTATTAAAGTTTAAAGAAAGTAGGTATTCAGCTATCAGCTATCAGCACCTTAGCTATAAAAATCAAATTAGTTAACGTAGGTAAACAATTAGGAATTACACATTGATTGAAACTGAAATTCAACCCTTTTGTAAACATCGTGCTTTGTCAATAGCGACGAGCTCTACTTTCAACTGAAAGTAATGAAGCTGATAGCTGAGAGCTAAATGCTTACAGAAACATATCAAAGAGAATAGAAAAAAAAATAAAAATAACCGTACCTTACAAACATTGATAAGTCTTATATTATATATTAACTGGCACTAATAATTTTCACTTTAAATTTTAACTTTTGGCTGAAAAAATATGATTCCAACCGTTATTGAACAATCTGGCCGTGGCGAAAGAGCCTTCGATATTTACTCTCGACTATTACGCGATCGCATAATCTATCTAGGAGAAGGGATAGACTCTGATATGGCCAATCTAATCGTAGGCCAATTATTATATTTAGACTCAGAAGACCCAGAAAAAGATATTTATCTCTATATCAACTCTCCTGGAGGTTCTGTTAGTGCTGGTATGGGTATTTATGATACCATGAGACATGTTAGGCCTGATGTCTGTACTATTTGTATGGGAATAGCTGCTAGCATGGGAGCATTTCTTCTAAGTGGAGGAACAAAAGGCAAAAGAATGAGCCTACCCCACTCACGCATTATGATTCATCAACCATTAGGTGGCGCCCAAGGCCAAGCTACAGATATTGAAATCCAAGCCAAAGAGATATTGTACCTCAAAAAATATCTCAATGAATGTTTAGCAGAACACACAGGTCAACCAATAGGAAAAATCACCGAAGATACAGAAAGAGACTTTTTTATGTCAGCCACAGAAGCAATGGAATACGGAATTATAGACCAAGTATATAACCGTAATCCCTCTAATTCTAAACCTATATCTCCTGTTAGGGACTAGGGAGTAGTTAGAAGTCAGAAGAAATAAGGAATTATAGAGAAGGTAGGAGCAAGATAAATCTCTAGGGCGTTTAGGACATTCTCGTGACTCTCAAATTTAGTCCATACTGTACTGGGAATTTAGAAGAGAATGGCCTTTATTCCTTAGGGACATCAGGGGGATGAAATATTGAATTCTAAATTTATTTATTGGGGTGTATCTAACGCCTCTAATTTTTGTAAAAAATCTTGTAATTGTTCAAATGAAAGCCGTGTACGACCCTCCTCTCCGTAATTTTTTTTGAGAAAAGTTTTTCCTTTTGTAGGACTCCAGCTCAAACGTTTAATTTCACTAGTAGTTTTGCCAAATACTTCCAAATACTGCAAAAAACTTTGTAATTCATCTACATTTAAAAGTTCCAGAGATTCTTTATTGTGGTTGTATTCAAAATAATCTTTTTGTTGCTTTGCTTTCCAACCTTGACCCTTAATTTCTTTGGTTACCTTCTCCAGCAGATCTAAATGTTGATTGAAATTTAATAACTGTTCAGTTGTTAAAAATTGGCGTGTTTTTTGACTGTAATTTTGTTCTATAAAATCTCGCTCCTGATCTTTTGTCCATCCTAAATTATCTATTAAGATATCTATACTAATATTATTATCAGATACATCCTCAAAGGAAGAAATTTGATTATTACTATTTATGCTAGAAGCTAAGTCTTTTCTAGAATTTATTGGTTC
Source organism: Trichodesmium sp. MAG_R04 (assembly GCA_023356515.1). Taxonomy (GTDB): domain Bacteria; phylum Cyanobacteriota; class Cyanobacteriia; order Cyanobacteriales; family Microcoleaceae; genus Trichodesmium. The sequence continues at coordinate 2,730 of JAKQYG010000297.1, forward strand.
TGATGTGGTTCTTTCACTTTCTAAATCGTATGTTGAATCTATTAGCGCTTCTGTAGTTGCATCAATCTTTTGTTCCTGACTATAATCTTTATTTAACCAACTATTGTCAAATCCACTTGAATCCTGAGGGAAATTAGCAACATTATCATAATTAATCTTATACTCTGCTATTGGCAATTCCTCTTTTTTCTGTGGAGTAGAAATTTCTGATTTCTCTGAGGTAGAGGAAAAAGTTGAAGTATCAGAAACTTCATTTAAATCTACATTGAATCCTTCTGTTGGTAATTTATCTGTTTTTATTTGTGAAATAGTATTGACATATTTCGTGAATTGTGGTTCAGTGCTAGTAGCAGATGGAGATAGAGAAAGGTCAACGGAAGTTTGAGGTGCACCAAAAGATGTATTAAGTTTAAGAGTAGCAAGCGATCGCTCTCTAGCTATGTCTTCTGCCAACTCCACAGTTTCAGCAGACCCTAATCCAGTAGCTAAAGTTTCACCATTCACCTGGACTACAACACGGACTACATACTTATCGTTATAAATAGTAATTAATTCAGAGATTAAGCAACCTTTAGGATAAGAGGCTCGGAAATGTTCTAACATAATTCTTGATTTGGTGAAACCTAAAAAAAATTGAATGTCTAACTTCTTCATTTAACAAAAATTACTTTTGCCAAAAGTTTAATTTGAAGCTATCATAACACTCAGACAAAAATAGGCCAACTCACAATTGGAGGCCATTATACCAATTCCGAGAAACTTTGCTATTATAAATATTATTAGTTCGAGTAAATGCTTAGTATTTATTAACTTCGCTTATGAAGAAAAGCTATTTTGCCAGCTTCTAAGTGTAGCAATACTTTTGAGAAATGGTATTAGGAAATTGCTTTAACTTGAATGTTGGCACAGGTCATCCCAATATACAGATTTTATCTGTAAAAGTAAAATGGATTATCTATGAGTATGTCACTTAACTCAGGAGCATTGACTTAATCAAAGAATAACAATACAATGGTTAAAGCGATTAACCGATACGATTGTTATAGTTATGGTTAACTTAAATATGGTTTCCTAGTTCTAAAACTTGCTCAAACTGTGGATTTTTGAAGCAGTTTCTGCTGTTATCAGAGCGTGTTTTCAATTGCGCACACTGCAATTTCAGCTGTGGCCGAGACTTGAATGCAGCGTTAAATTTAGCTATAGCGGTCTGTTCGACCGTGACAGCCTGTGGACTGGATAACGCCGACGTTGCTAGGGTAAAACAGGGACAGAAATAGATCAAAAATTAGATAATTATAAGTTTTTGTAGATTTCTGAGGACGGCAGTAAAAGTAGTATGAACGCAACTGAGCTACTAGCTTGAATAAACCAAGTTGAAACAATCAATAGCATACTACATAATAATTTGTAGACATAGTAGAATCAATAAAAAAGGATAAAACGCTGCATGAAATTTTCCATCGCTACACTCCTAGCAAACTTCAGCGACGACAAATTAATTGCTCCCAAAGCAGTGGAGAAAAAACTAGATTGTCACAACGATCAAAGTATCAGGAAATTACAAATTGCCTTGGATGCTTTGGAAAAAATAGGAGTTCTCGCTAAAGACAAAGGTCGCTACCGGCGACTTTTTGAAGAGTCATTAGTAGAAGCAAAACTACGCTGTTCTAGCAAAGGCTTCTGCTTCGCGATACAAGACTCAGAAGGAACAGAAGATATTTACATTCGCGAGAGTCATCTAAGCAATGCTTGGAATGGCGATCGCGTCTTTGTCAAAATCATCAAAGAAGGAAGTCGTCGCCGAAGCCCAGAAGGGGAAGTCAAGCTAATATTAGAACGTGCTAACCCTTCCTTATTAGCAAGAATCAAGAAAATAAATGGGCACAATGGAGAACCATACTATAGAGCAGTGCCCCTAGATGATCGCCTGCTATTTGAAATCGACTTAGTGGCAGGAGGTCCAAACTTATCAGATGCTATAGACCACCTGGTTCATATTGAAGTGTTGCGCTATCCACTAGGAGAAAAGCGTCCCATAGGAAAAGTGGTTCAAATTCTTGGTTCAGATGCAGAAGCAGCAGATGACCTAGATATAGTATGTTGTAAACATGATTTACCACGATCTTTTCCCGATCACGTTCTTGAAGAAGCAGAGTCTTTAGTAAACCACTCTACCAAACCAGATCAAAAAAATCGACTAGATTTGCGGGAACTGCTGACAGTTTCTTTTGGAGAACCAAACAAGAAAGACATTAACCATGCTTTGAGTATAGAAACCACAACCTCTAATTATTGGCGAGTAGGAGTTCACATTGCTGATGTAGCCTATTTTATTAAAGCAGACTCCCCACTAGATAAAGAAGCTCGTAAGCGAGGTGTCAGCATATACCTGCGAAATCAAGTAATTTCTATACTACCAGATGCATTATCAAGTGATTACTTTTCCCTCCTACCAAAAAAAGATCGACTAGCTATATCTATTTTAATAACTGTCAATAAAAATGGCCAGATAGTTGAGTTTGAGATTGAACCTAGTGTAATCGAAGTAGATGCTCATCTCAGTTATGAGCAAACAAGAAAAATCATTAATGGTGAGACAGAGGAATTAGTTAATATAAATTTAGAGCAGCTGGAAAATGCGATCAATAAACTCCAGGATGTTAGTCATGCATTGCGAAGTGCTAGATTACAAAGAGGCGCTTTTTTCATCTGGTAAATTTAGGTCAACAGCGCCTCTTTGTAATCTAGCACTTCGCAATG
>JAKQYG010000298.1 GCA_023356515.1 Trichodesmium sp. MAG_R04
AATTGATTGCAGTAATGTGGCCATTAATTTCTCTGATGATAGTTTTTGCGTCATGGGTCTTATTCTACAACACTACCTGTACTTTTTCTCTTCTTACCCCAATTTACTGAGCGGATACGAGAAAGTTTACTATCTGAGTAACTGGCAGGTTGAATATCTGATTCCATATTGACGAAATTTCTAAAAAACTTAAAATAGTTGTAATACAAGTTTTATTATAGATACTGTATTTAAGGTGACTAAAACTTTAATTATTAATAACTACGGTTTTTTTCAGCAATTTTATTTTTAATCTCTTGAGCTATTTTTGCCAGCTTCAAGGAGCTTTGACCAATACCTACGGGTAGTCTTGGGGTATCTGCCAAGGAAGCACGAGATAAGTCCAACAAAAGTTTACGTACCTTTCCTACCCATTCTAGGGAATCTGACGGAATAATTTGGTTATCAGCTTTTTCTTGAATACTTTTTGCTTTCTTGGCCAGTGGTAGAGCCTTTTCAGCAACATCTTCTGGTAGCTTAGGCTTATCTGAGACAGAAGCACGGGCAACCTCAAGCAACAGTTGATAAACCTTCTCTAACCAATCAGTATCTGAGTAGTGGGAATTTAAATTATTCATAGCATAGGACTAGTTTTTTTTCAAAATATGAGCAGTAACATTCTTTTGAGAGGTAAATTTTTACTTTTCAGTTAACTGCCAGATTCCATCCCAATTTTTTGAAGGAAGTTCGGCCTGAAATAGCTGACAACGACCAACGTGTAACTTAGCCGCTTTATTATTTGGGTCAATATTCAGAACTTCTCTAAATTTAGCTTCAGCTAGTACAAAGGTTTCCTTAATAGAATCATCTGTTAAATTTTTCTCTTTGGATGATCTTAAATAATACTCCCGTCCTTGATGATAGTGTCCAACAATCTGATGTTGCTTATCAGTCAATTCTTGCTTCAGATTACCTTCCTTAAAACCTAAAAGTTCGTATATTTTGACAGGTTTATTTTTTCCCTTAACTTTAATCAAGTCTAGTTCGCGAACCCAAAGCAATTCTTTGTAAGGTTGATAAGTATCATCACTGATGATTAAATCTGTACCATACTGTTTGCTTGTACCTTCAAGGCGAGAAGCCAGGTTAACACCATCTCCAATAGAAGTTAGCTCCATACGTTTACTAGAGCCAATATTACCACTAATTACTTCATCTGAGTGAATCCCCATACCAATACTGATAGCTTTTTTATTGTTACTTAGACGCTTTTGATTAAATACTTGCAATCGTTGTCGCATTTCCACAGCAGTGTGCATAGCACACAAAGGATGGTACTTTAACGGAGCGGGAGATCCAAATACTGCCATTAACCCATCTCCTATATATTTATCAAGAGTACCCTTGTATTTCAAGACTACATCTACCATCTCTTCAAAATATTCGTTTAGCATACTGACAACTTGTTCAGCACTCATGCTCTCTGTCAAAGTAGTGTAGCTACGAATATCGCTAAAAAGTACAGAAACATGTTTACGTTTGCCCCCTAAACCAGTGTCACCACTTGCTAATAATTGTTCTGCGACTTCTGGTGTCATGTAACGATACATCAAATTTTTAACTTGCTTTTCTCCCGTGATGTCCTCCATCACCACCAAGACACCATTTATCTTCTCAGGTTCCAAAACATCAATCATTGAGTTAATTGACAAATTAATACTTTGAGAAGGTAAATCTCCCTGAGGCAATAAAGTTTGATCGGGATAATACTGCTGGTAGCCTTTAACGTCATTAGGAGAAAGTGCTATATCTAACCATTTAGAAAATTCACCTTCTTTAAGGCAAACTAAATCTTTTACAAGTTTACCAACTAGAGTATCTGTATCACTAATGCCTAGTAAATGTCTAGCACTTTCATTTGTAGCAATAACTTTACCTTTTTTGTCAGTAGATATTACTCCATTAGTAAGACAGCGTAGAATATCCTTTTGCCTTTGTTGTTCTTGTTTGACTGTATCAAATAATTTAGCGTTTTGGAGGGCTACACCTGCTTGAATGTTAAAAGCCCTCATAAACTCTAAATCATCACTATTAAAACTGGCTTTCCATTGTTCTGGTGCATTAGGCCAATTAGCATGGTTATAAGCTGGATAATCTCCTTGTTTCTTTTTATTAACTAACTGAGTCACGCCAATTAATTCATTATTACCATTAAAAACAGGCATACATAATAGACTGCAAGTACGATAACCTGTTTTTTGGTCTGTTTCTTGAGATATAACTGAACGGGAATCTTCATAAACGTCAAAAGGAATTAGTAGTGGTTCACCAGATGTGGCAACCATGCCAACGAAACCTTTATCCTTAGCTATTCGATACTTTCCTAGTTTACCATCAATTGACATGTTTGTCCAGAGTTGATTTTTATCATTATCTATGAGCCATAAGGTACTGCGGTCTGCATTCATCAGTTCCTTGGCCTGATCCATGACTTTTTTTAGAGTATCTTCTAAATCTAGGCTACTTTTGCTAAGGGAGTCTACAGCTTTCATTAAAGCTTCTGCTGCTCTTTGTCTTTGGGTAGCTTTCAAAAATGACTTAGAAGATTCTAGTATCAGACTCATAGAAGGAGTAAATTCACGAAATAATCTTTCATCTTCTTCGGTAAATCCATTGACGTCTATTTTGTCTTCTAAGAGCTCATATTTTTCTGCATCTTGTTTGAACTTATTTAAAAGTTGGACGACTGCAATTAAATCCCCAGTTTCTTCTTGTAATAACGGCAGTACTACCATAGTGTAGGTTCGATATCCGTTTTGTTTATCGAGTTTTTTCGCACTAGCTGAACGAGGATCGTCATAGAAGTCGTAAGGTATGTTAATTACTTTTTTCCCTTGAGCTGATTCTCCAGCTATTCCCGCATTGGCTGGAATTCTTAACTCTAATGGTTTTCCATTAGCTCCTTGAGCGACTGTTGACCAAAGTTCATTTTTTTCTTCATCTAATAACCAAATTGTTGTTCGTTCTGCATTCAATAATTCTCCTGTTTTCAAAGTAATTGAACGTAACATTTCATGGAGAATAGCATCAAATCCCTGAGCCTCGAATAAATTATTGAGCATCCCAAGGGTTTGATTAACTGTTTTTAACTTTTCTTCAACATCTTTAACAATTCCAACAAAAGTATCTTTTGTTAAGGGAGCCAGAAATTCTAAGAAATTCGCCCCAGAACTAGGATGAACTAAAGCACTACTTTCGTCAACTGTTAACTTACTTTTAGGATGATATCCATTACTGCTATTGATTTTAGGATTCTTATAACTAGAATTATTTTGAGGATGAGACACATTATAGTTGCTACCCTTTACAACTACTTCCACCTCTATTGGGATTGTATGCTCTGTTCCTATTTCGTTTGGAGATGTAGATGTCATACTGATTAAATTAATTAAGTATTAATAAGTTTGATGGTTTTTCTTAAACTATAAGATCAAGGTTTTTATATTATAAAATAAATATTAAGATTAAGGTTTTTATGCAGTTCTAACTTATTTTGTTAATTAACATTAAGCACTTAATGCTTTTTAGAGATTTTATCAAGTAAACAAGGGATGACTTAACTATAGCATAAATAAATAAATAAATTCCTAAACTCTGCACTCTAATGTGTAACATACTTCATATTGTAGTATAAGAATTAATATAAAACCCGTAGCTTATTTATAGTCATTCTGATTTAGATTGAGACAAAATTTTCTTGCTGTGAAAGGGTTTTAGATGATAATTTATCCCATTCTTATTCGGAATCACTATAAATATTTATACTATGAAAATTATCTTCTATTTACCTTGATCAGGAGTCAAATTCTAGGGAAAACATTAAGTATCTAATAGATAACCCCAGAGAAGATTCTCAAACTATTGCCATACCCTTCTGAAATCGGCATTTTTTGAGAGGTATAACACTTATTAAATTGCTTCCTCCTATTGAGCACTATAATTTACGTCATTACTTTTGATATCATGTCCGGTAGCATCCTTTGTGCATAAAATCAAGCCATTCTTGGAAGAAACCCTTCTGTATTCTACCTTATGCCTTCTGCCTTCCTTCCACCAAAGCATAAGTATTGAGGCGGACATGATATGACTTATATTTGATGCCACAAAATTTAGCACGGGATGGAGGATAAACCGCTTTTCCCAGTTTCTGTTTGTATCACTTATTCTCATATCTTCAATATTGACATAAAAACCATTAACCTCCTTTAGCAGAGTTGCATCGGCTATGAGGTTTAAAAATATTGTGTTGTCACTTAAGTAAGCAAAATCTAGGGAGAATGTTAAAAATTTGCTATTCACCTTCAAAAGTAGAACTAGAACTAGAACTGGAAATAGAGGTAATCAAGTTTTTCTCTCGTTTAGTTGCAGCTTGAGTTAAAAGTGATTCTGCAAAAGCAATAGCTTCTTGAACTGGTTTATCACTAGCTAATTGTGCCAGTTCTTCTCGACGTTGATAACCATCCAGAGTTTTCACTCTAATTATCGTCCTCTCCTCAGAGTTTTGATCGTCTGGGCTAACATGAGCTATTTCCTGAATCACCTGCTTACTAACATTAAAATGATGGTCTGCCATTGCAGCTACTATAGGTTGGTGAGTTACACAAAGAACTTGATGTTGACGGCTAAGTTGGTGTAGTTTTTCTGAAATAGCTCCTGCTACTCTACCTGAAACCCCTACATCTATTTCATCAAAAACTAGAGTACTTGATACTCCAATTTGAGAAAAACAAGCTTTCAGTGCTAATAAAAACCGACTCATTTCTCCTCCAGAAGCATTTAAATTTAGAGGTTGTAGTGGCTCACCAGGATTAGAACTGAAACAAAATATAAGGTTGTCAGCACCTGTAGCTGTTGGAGTAGTAGCAGTAATTTGTACTTGAAATTTTACTTTCTCCATAGCAAGAGGCTTGAGTTCCTCTACTAAGTGCGTTTCTAATTTAGCAGCAGTATTATGACGTTGTAAGCTAAGTTCGTTACATTTTTTTTGTAATTCTTTTTGAACTTCGTGATATTCTTTTTCTAGTGTTTCAAGAGAGTCTTCTCCTTCTCGTAGTTTCTTAAGTTCTGCTTGTATTGTGTAACAATAATTAATTGCTTCTTCTAGGGTAGGACCATACTTACGACAAATTTGTTTAAGTTCTTGAATTCTTGCTTCTACATCCTGTAATCTTTGAGGATCCGCTTCTAATTGCTCACTATAACTGCCAATTTGTCGGCTAGCTTCAACAACTTGAGCTAGAGCTTCACTAATCATTTCTGATATAGGTTGTAATATGGAGTCGTAGGTTACCATATCATTTAATATTGTTTCTGCTTCTCCTAGAAGATCTGCTGCTGCTGAATTATCACCTTCATTCTGATATAAAGCTTGATATATTTGATAACTTTGATGTTGAAGTTCAACTACATGGCTAAGACGTTGACTTTCTTGTCTTAGTTGTTCTAAT
>JAKQYG010000299.1 GCA_023356515.1 Trichodesmium sp. MAG_R04
GGCATTATCAAACTGCCTGTACCAACTCCTTTAAGATCAAATCTCAAAGTTGTTAATATTTCAGAATATTAGCTACAGATACATCAAGCCCGGCAATTCCCGGTAAAAGTTGGGAAAACCTTTCATAGCAATGTGACGGCACAACCATCAACATTGGCGGTATCTCGAAATGCTTTGAGGAATATTCCCAAAGCGCCATTCCAATCTCTTGGCATTGAGTGACCGCAGTGCGGACATTTCAAATGCTTTGAGCCTCCTAAGTTTTGATGAACATGGCCACACTTTGTACAGGTTTTGGAAGTATATTCCTCAGTTACATCTATTACAGTTGCCCCTCGTTTTAAACCATGGAACTTAAGAGTTTGTTTGAAAGGATTATGTGCCCAATGTAGCATTTGACGAACTGTTTTTGAGTTTAATTTACGTTTCTTTTTTCCTGACTTGGCAACCATTTAGGATGACTCAAAAGTAGGAATAAAAATAACGCCATACTCGGTTGTTAACCATTTTGCTACTTTTTTATGGACCATTAACATTGGTATTAACTTATTGACATCCTCCCGACGCTGCTATACTCGAGACAGCGCGGGTCTTCTGCCAACATTTAGATAAATCCCCTTCAATTCTACTTCCTGAAGGTTTCCAGCTCTTGTGTTTTTCACCAATTTGGGCTGCGAAGTTATCATTGAAAAACCTCGCTTATGGAGTATAATTCCCCTGGTGTTTCTACACCTAACTTTTTTTTAAAATAATCAACGGTATCATACCATACTAAGTCTATTCTCTGCGACTCAAAAAAAGTGTCTAGTTTTCAAGAGCGAAAACTCAAAAATTTAGTATTTTGGGTTGACTATAGCAGAAAAATAAAGGGACAAATATATCCGACTACCTTCTTCCCATCTACCAATTTCCCGTTCTTCTTTAGGAACCTTCCATGCAAAGCACCTATTTCTAATCCTGAAAGATTTTAGGGGTGGACCTCCACTCCTGAAAAAGACTTTTTCAGCAAGTTTTAAGTAGTTGAGTGATCAAAAAATACATAGAAAATCAGGACGAGCCACACAAATCACCCTGAGCTTTTATCCTGACCCTCCCATTTTGGAGAGCACAGGAATTCCCCTCAAAAGAATTCAAAATCCCAACTTTTCTAATACTGGACTAGTTGAAACTATATGACGATCTAATCCCAGTTTCTTTGGAGAAATGCCTAAAGCTAAAGCTATTAATTGGGGTAAATGTAACACTGGTAAACCTAACTTATGTCCAATCACTCTTTCTACTTCCGATTGACGAGAATCTAAATTTAAGTGACATAAAGGACAAGGGGTTACCATACAATCTGCACCTTTGTCAATAGCTTCACTAATATGATTTCCGGCCATCTGGAAAGCCTGATTAGTGGCATAACTAGAAAGAGGCCAACCACAACATTGAGTTCGACCTCGATAATAAATAGGAGTCGCCCCAATAGCCCGAAACACATTTTCCATAGATTCTGGTTGATAAGGGTCATCATGAGATAAATTAGTTTGACCTCTAAGTAAATAACAACCATAGAAAGCAGCACATTTGAGACCAGAGAGCTTAAGAGTGACACGATTTTGGATTTCTTCAAGACCATAATCTGCTACTAATGCCCAAAGTAGATGTTTAACCTCTGTACTACCTTGATAGGGAGAACAACTTTGTTTTTGTAAAAGACTATTAATTTGTTCTAGGTAAGTGGGCTGAGTTTTTTGAGATTCTTTCAGACGCTCATCTACATGACCAATAACTCCTTGGCAAGTGCTACAGTGGGTTAGTAATGGTAAACTTAGTTCCTCAGCCAAAGCTATGTTACGCGCATTAACGGTATCTTCTAGTAGTTGAGAGTCTTCTTTGAAAGTACCAGAGCCACAACAAGCAGCCTTTTTCATTTCTATTAATTCTATTCCTAGGACTTGGGTAAGAGCTTGGGTAGACTGATAAAGCTCTCGGCAAGCACCTTGAGCTACACAACCAGGAAAATAAGCATATTTGAGTATTTGAGCAGACATTAAATTAACTAATATAGGAATAGAAACTTTATTTTATAAACATAGTTTATGATCTTATGATATTAATATTAATTATTTATTGATAATATAAGTTTGTAATTTTCACAAATTCTTTGTGAAAATTACAATAGAATGCTTTGACAAAAGTAATAGATTTGTGGTAATCATAAAAAGTTCAATAGCATTGACAACAAAAAACAGGCCTACAGAAAATGGTTAGCTTTAACCTAGTTTCAGGTAAAATCGGAAACGCAACATTTAAATAATTTAAAATAAGGAGAAAACTTTATGCACGATGAAGAAAAGTTGATGCCGGATGAAACATCTAAAAAAGTCCAGAAGATTGTGATTGACCAACTGGGAGTTAAAGAAGAAGAAGTAAGGCCAGAAGCTAACTTTGCTAACGATCTAGGAGCTGATTCTTTAGATACTGTAGAATTAGTGATGGCATTAGAAGAGGAATTTAATATAGAGATTCCAGACGAAGCAGCAGAAAAAATTTCTACTGTCAAAGCTGCTGTGGATTATATAAAAGCACAAGTATCAGCCAAAGCATAACTATTTCTAGCCATAAAGGTGTGGGAAAGTAGTCTCCCGTTATAGCACTAGCCTAAAGCCCTCTTGATTCCTGGCGATATAGTGAATAACGGGGAAGGCAATATTTTTAGTATTTTTTTTAGATAGGAATTATGCAGAAATCAGTTTAAGCAACAAAATTTCCTAAGAGCGAAAAACAATAATCAGGTCAATAAATCTGATTTTCTTTTTTATATTGGTAAGTCCTATTATATTGACTATTAATGCTATAACATTATGCCCACTGAGTAGCAGCAGTTATAAATCTCTCTAATAAAATATTAACAAAATTAAGATACAGTATAGGCTAAAATCCTGAAATACAGGGGTTAGGGCATGAATATTTACAATTGTTGGAGTTAGCCAAATCCTCGAGAAGCCTCACGCAATAAGCTTTGATTTGGCATGAGATGAATTGATCCTCAATCAATGAGACTCGATGTCCCATTGATCGACAATGTTATTTTAGTTTCCTGTACAAGGTTTCTGCGTGCTAGGTGTGGATTTTCTGAAAACAAAAAATTATGACAAATAACGAATTGAAACGGGCAGTTGTAACAGGGATGGGTGCAATAACACCAATTGGTAACACTCTGTCTGATTATTGGGATGGATTATTAATTGGGAAAAATGGTATAGGACTAATAACCCAATTTGATGCTTCTCAACACAAATGTCGTATTGCTGGAGAGGTAAAAGGATTTGACCCTCACGACTATATGGAGCGCAAACAGGTAAAACACGCAGACCGGTTTGCTCAGTTTGCAATTGCAGCTAGCAAACAAGCTGTTGCTGATGCCGAACTTGAAATCAACGACCTAAACGCAGAACAGGTAGGGGTGATAATTGGTACTGGGATAGGTGGCCTAAAAGTCTTAGAAAATCAGCAAGAGATTTATTTAAATCGTGGCCCTTCTAAGTGTAGCCCTTTTATGATTCCGATGATGATTGGTAATATGGCCGCAGGTCTAACAGCAATTCATACTGGGGCTAAAGGACCAAATTCTTGTACTACCTCTGCTTGTGCTTCTGGGTCCAATGCTATAGGAGATGCTTTCCGTTTGATACAAAGAGGATACGCTCAAGCAATGATTTGTGGCGGGACGGAATCAGCAGTTACCCCTCTGGGATTAGCAGGGTTTGCTTCTGCTAAGGCTTTATCTATTCGTAATGATGACCCAGCTCATGCAAGTCGCCCTTTTGACCGCGATCGGGATGGCTTTGTTATGGGTGAAGGTGGAGGTATTCTAATTTTAGAAGAATTAGAATATGCTCTTAGTCGAGAAGCAAGAATATATGCAGAGATTGTGGGTTATGGCATGACCTGTGATGCTTATCACATGACTTCACCAGTACCAGGTGGAGATGGGGCAACTAGAGCTATGCAATTAGCAATGAAAGACGGTAGCTTAACTCCTGCACAAATTAGTTATATAAATGCCCACGGTACCAGTACACCAGCAAACGACCCAACAGAAACAAAAGCTATTAAAAAGGCGCTAGGAGAAAGTTCTTCTCAGATAGCAATTAGTTCAACTAAGTCAATGACTGGGCATTTGTTAGGTGGATCCGGGGGTATTGAAGCTGTCGCTACAGTAATGGCGATCGCCTATGGCAAAATCCCACCCACCATTAATTTGGAGAATCCTGATTCAGAGTGTGACCTAGATTATGTCCCCCATAAAAGTCGCTCTAAAAGCTTAGAAGCAGCCTTATCCAACTCATTTGGATTTGGAGGCCATAATGTTACCCTGGCATTTAAGAAGTATGTTCCTAAATATTAAGTAGGTAGGTCTTAAAATTTGTCCCAATGCTTTAGCCTTTTTTTATCAAAAAAAATACCTGGTTTTTGGTCCAACAAGGCTGAAAAAGTCAGTATTTTGGGCACTCCCATGTCAGAAAAATTAATGGACAAATATATCTGACTACCTTCTCTATATATCTCCTGTTTCTTATGTAGGGATATTCTATGGAACGTCCCTACCTACTAGCCTGATTCTTAAAAAGACTTTTTCAGTAAACCCTCTAATGATTGGTTTGAGTTACAACAATGCAAGTTTCCAGAACTTTAGCAAGCATATTGTCAAAAGCTGGGGTTTTTTGACCATTTTTATCTATAATCTTCCTCAGAATATATCCCCCTAAAGGAATTAACCGAAAAAAGCCACGATTGTTACGATTCCATGTCATACCATCCACACTATCTTCTGTTTGGTTCATCTCAAGAACAAAGATCCAGGTAGGCATTTGTATGCCATAAAAACTGGGAATGACATCTGCTTTCCTAAAAGTATTATCTTGAAAACGTATGTTTAGTAATGTTCTTGAAGATTTCAGCACTTGTATCAATTTCCGTCCTTCATTAGAAGGCTCAAATGTCCATTGCAAAGGGTCAGAAGGCCTAATCGATAAAGTTAGAGTCTCAGAATTCCATGAGGTACAAGCACTTAGAGTCAAACAATCCTCTGCCAGCTTATTTCCATCCATAAAATAGATACCCTGTAAAACTTCGGGTAAATTTGTCCCTTGTCCAGTTGACATCCAAGTTTGAATATCATCAAAACGTCGTTCTTCGATAGTAGTGTTATCTTGATTCATTTGGATTTCTCCAACTATTTAGATATTAACAGTTACTACTCCCTTCCCGCTAGAAGATGACCTATCTAAATTTGGCTATAAACTATATCCTGCAATAATTAAATGATTATAATCTTGCGCCGGGAAGGGAGTAATTTTATAGAACCCATTTGGCATCTTTTGTTAAAATGCAAAGTCTTCATAAAAGCCGTTTTAAGTAGTTTAACAACTATAGGGGTTCAAGAGATCAAAAATTCATGGAAAATGGCTGCCAGAAT
>JAKQYG010000003.1 GCA_023356515.1 Trichodesmium sp. MAG_R04
GTGGGCTGTACCCAAAGTTACGCCTGTGAACTGGAAGGAGCCGACTCCCCAGGTTGAAGCAGGAAATAAACATCAAGACTGACATTACCAGGTTTTACAAGGTTTTGCCGGAATTGTGTAGGTATTTTACAGCAGTATGTTATATATTTTCCTCATATCATTAAATACTTAGGACTACCACAATTAGCAATAAACAATCCAGAAATTATGGCAGAAAAAACAGGCAGATTTGCGATAATAGAACAGTTTCTTGTAGATGGGATGAACTATATGTTTGGCAACCCTGGAACTGTGGAACAGGGTTTTCTGGACGCGCTCCAACAAGGATATCCAGAAATGAAATATATCCTGACGCTACAAGAAACTATCGCCGTAATGACAGGAGATGGTTACGCGAGGGCAACTCAAAAACCAACATTAGTACAAATTCACAGCACCCCTGGTTTAGGCAACTCCATTGGCGCACTTTATCAAGCCTATCGCGGTCATTCTCCTCTAGTGGTTATTGGTGGGGATGCGGGGATCAAATATCAAGCAATGGATGCTCAGATGGCAGGGGATCTGGTCGCAATGGCTGAACCAGTTACCAAATGGTCTACAATGGTAATGGAACCATCCTCTCTGCTGCGCGTTATTCGACGGGCAATTAAAATAGCAGGAACTCCACCAATGGGCCCTGTTTATGTTTGCGTGCCCCAAGATATTCTCGATATGCCCTCAACAGAACCAGTATTCCCAACCTTAATACCCTCAACTAGAGTAGTTCCTGAAGATAGCACAGTGAGGGAAGCAGCAGTAATGCTAGCCAATGCCCAGAAACCGATAATTTATATTGGAGATGGTATAGCCTATTCTGGTGCCCAAGAGGAATTAATCAAAGTAGCAGAACTTTTGGGAGCAGAAGTTTGGGAAGCAGATGCTGGAGAACTAAATATGAGCCACTCCCACCCTCTCTACCAAGGGGGTACGGGGCACATGTTTGGTTACAATAGCCGCCCGATCATGGAAAAAGGTGATGTTAATCTAGTCATTGGCACTTATATTCTACCAGAAGTATTTCCAGAACTGACGAATGTTTTTCAAGAAGAGTCAAAAGTAATTCATATAGATTTAAACGCTTATGAAATTGCCAAAAACCATCCAGTAGATCTGGGCATAGTCAGTGATCCTAAACTAACCTTAGCTAAACTGGCAACGTCATTAGAAGAAATCTTGACAGACGAACAAAAAAAGTTAGCTAAAGCAAAAATAGAGGGACTGGGCAAAGCCAAGGAAAAACAAAGGACTGAAGCTTTAAAGGCAGATCAAAAAGTTCGGGAGCAAGTGCCGCTACATTTTTCTAGATTTATGGAAGAACTAGCACCGCAACTGCCCGACGATGTGGTAATATTTGACGAAGCCCTAACTAATTTTCCGGCGTTAGTCCGTTATAAGCCGCCGACTTTGCCCGGACATTATTTCCTGACTCGCGGGGGTTCCCTGGGGGTAGGTATTCCAGGGGCAATAGGAGCTAAAATTGCTAACCCAGATAAAACCGTATGGGGATTTACTGGCGATGGTGGCAGTATGTACACGATTCAAGCATTATGGACAGCTGCGCGTCATAACATAGATGCCAAGTTTGTAATCTGTAATAACCGTTCTTATCGCCTATTGCAATTAAATATTTCGGCATATTGGACCGAACAAAGTATACCCAAACACGATTATCCTCTGCCTTTCGATTTGTCTAAGCCAGATATTCAGTTCCACGAATTGGCAAAAGCAATGGGAGTTGAAGCAGTTAGGATAGAAAAAACAGAAGAGATAGGTCCTGCAATTAGCAAGGCAATATCTCATAATGGACCGTTTTTGATTGACGTAGTATTAGAAGGTAACGTGCATCCAGAATTAATTGGTATCCGTTGCGGTCAATAATACAGGTTGTATCTAACGTTAGCAAATACTTATCTAGAAGTTACCTACTATAGAGTTTACCACAAAAAGTAACCATAATTTCTCACATTAATCTCTAAGTGAAGAAGTAGTAAAATGGCAAAAGTTAATAGACAGTTTCGACTCACTGCTCGTCCAGTAGGCGAAATCAAAGAAAGTGATTTCTCTTATAAAGAAGAAGAAATACCAACTATTGGAGATGGAGAAATGTTCGTGCGCAATCTTTATCTATCTCTAGATCCAACTAATCGCCTTTGGATGAGCGATCAAGACCAGTATATGCCACCTGTAGAATTGGGCGCAGTAATGCGGGGTATAGCTATAGCTGTGGTAGAAGAATCAAAGAGCCCCCAATACAAGAAAGGAGACTTTATTTGGGGTTTGCTGGGCTGGCAAGATTATGCTTTACTTACTGGGGATGATTTTCAAAATGTTATTCCTTTAGATAGCTCAGTCTTGCCCGATAACAAGCTGACTTTATATCTTGGACCAATGGGGATGACTGGTTGGACAGCTTATTTAGGGCTTTTGAATATAGGAAAGCCTCAGCCGGGGGAAACTGTTTTCGTATCAGGAGCTGCAGGTTCGGTTGGCTCGATGGTAGGACAAATTGCTAAAATCAAAGGCTGTCGAGTAGTTGGAACTGCCGGAAGTGAATCTAAATGTCTTTGGTTAAAGGAAGAACTTGGGTTTGATGAAGCGATTAACTATAAAAATTATAAGCCAGGTCTAGAATTAGAGGAAGCGATCGCTAAAGTTTGTCCTAATGGCATTGACGTTTATTTTGATAATGTGGGCGGCTCTATTCTTGATGCTGTATTAACTCAGGTGAATTTACATGCCCGGATTCCTCTTTGTGGTTTAATGTCAATTTACAATGCTAAAGGACCAGTTCCCGGTCCCTATAACTACAGTCAGATTATGATGAAGCGAGTACAAGTACAAGGCTTTATCATTAGCGACTATTTCATGCAATGGTCGGAAGCTATGACTGCCATTGCTCAATGGATTAAGGAGGGAAAAATTAAATATTCCGAAGAGACAGTTGATGGCTTGGAAAATGCTCCCAAAGCATTAATTCAACTATTTAAAGGTACTTCAAAGGGGAAAGTATTTGTCAAAATTTCGGAAGAGCCTTAAATTTAACAGGACTTACGCAGTGCCGCCATATATAGTGCATTTTTGACAATAAATTCAGATATTTAGACTACAAGTAGTACCTTTACGTAAGTCCTGTTTAAATCTCATGAATCTTAATATTTAAAAATTTGTGCTGAATGGGATCAAATCCACAGAAAACTAGGTAGAAATAACAAAGTTTCAATATCTTCAGTGCGGATATACTGCACACAGATATTTGGAGTAGCGTTGGGCAGGCAACAGCTATAAATTTAATCAGTGATGTTACAAATTTAAGGTTCATGACTTTTGGTGAACTTTGAGTAGATTAAATGTTGCAATAACATTGCAAGTCAAAGAATATTCAGGAAAAAACTTTGTGTTCTTTTTTCCCTCAAAAAACTAAGTTTATATTCGAGTAATTATTTATGTCTGGAAAGTTCCTTTATTACTTAGCTACTATTATAACGTTTGCATTCAGTTGCTTTTGGGGTGGGGAGATGGCTAGAGCTGATACTCAGCCTGAAGAAGATTTAAGCATTTTAGAAGAAGTAACCTCTGTATCTAAACTTTATGACGTACAACCTACAGATTGGGCATTTCAAGCATTGCAATCATTAGTAGAACGTTATAGTTGCATAACAGGGTACCCTGGTGGTAGATATCGGGGTAATCATGCGATGACTCGGTTTGAGTTTGCTGCTAGTTTGAATTTTTGCTTGGATAGGGTCACAGAATTGATTAGTTCTTCAACGGCAAATTTAGTTACGAGACAAGACTTAACTATCTTACAAAGACTTCAAGAAGAGTTTGCCGCAGAATTAGTAAATATACAGGGGAAAATTAACTTTCTCGAAACTCGTACCGCAGAACTAGAAGTCAACCAATTTTCTACTACTACTAAAGTTAGTGGATTTATATTTATTGGTTTTGACACCGTTTTATCCGGTGGAGAAGATGTTGTAGACTCCTTAAATGAAAAAACTCTATTGTTTGTTTCTACCAGTTTTACTGGTCGGGATTTGTTGATAACTACTCTTGCTGATAGTAATGTAGCTTTTAAAAATATTGCGCCGTTTAACAACGGAAAAGATGTGGGTCCAACAAGAGAGGGTACAAGCATTTGGGTTTTTGGTGGCCCAACTAACGGTACATTGTTCGTACCTCAAATAGAATATATTTTCCCGGTTATCGATCACGAAGACGAACAATTGTATATTACTCTTGCTGCTAATTTTGGTTTTAATACCGGAAGACTTTTTCTTTCAAATTCATTATTGAGTTGGGAAGGATATAAAATTAATTCTGGACCTGTATCTACTTTCGGTCAATTAAATCCATTTTACCGACTTGGCGGAGGGCAAGGGGCTGTTGTTAATTATAGAAGAGGTTCTGTTTTACTCACAGGAGTTTATTTGGCTTCTCAAGGTGCTAGTCCTCAAGCTGGTGAAGGTTTATTTAATGGAGATTATACTGCTGTAGGTCAAGTTACCTGGACTCCTAGTAGCAAATTTGCTATGGCTCTTTCTTATGGAAATAGCTATTTTACTCCCGGCCGTTTTGCCTTTAACAATGAAAAAAAGATAGATGAAAATTCTCCTGGTTTTGTGGGTTCTGCCCTTGCTAATAGGTTTGATAATGCGGGTGTATTTTTTGATGAAGACGTTCCGGTTCTTAGCAACTCTTACGGTATTCAAGTTTTCTATCAGATCGACCCTAAATTAGTTTTAGGTGCTTTTGCTACTAAAATTGATGCTAGAATAATCGACCGTGGAGATGCGGATATATGGAGTTATGCTTTGAGTGTAACTTTTCCAGATTTAGGAAAAGAGGGAAATGTAGGAGGATTGATCGTAGGGGTGGAACCAACCCTAACAGGCCTGGAAATTGATGGTAAAGCTGTAGGAGATTTTCAGCGAGATACATCTTTTCATATTGAAGCTTTTTATGAGCATGAAGTTAACGATCATATCTCAATTACTCCTGGTGTAATTTGGATAACTGCTCCTAACCAGGATGCTAGTAACGAGGATTTTTTCCTAGGGACTATTAGAACTACTTTTAGCTTTTAACAGAAATATGATTCATCAACTAATATTTGCAAGAGCTAAACCAGGAATGAGTGAAGAAGAGTGCCAAGACTATTGGCTCAAGGTTCATGCTATTGAATTTGCAAGTAAAATTACCCAAATAAAAAAATATAAAATTGATCGCCGAATACCTTTAGAGCTAGAAAATGATGAGCCTCTTTGGCATGGTGTAGCAGAAATTTGGCTCAACAATGAGGAAGAGCAACTAGCTTCTCTTCAGAGTCAGGAGTTTTTACAAGGAGCTCGTATAGACGAAACTAAATGGACAGCTTTTTGGCAAACTGTAGTGTTGGATACTACGACTCATGAACTTTTGAAAGGTCCGCCAGAAACTAGAGATTCTAGCGCTATTAAAATGTTAATTTTGGTTAAGCGAAAAGAAGGAATGCCTTTAACAGAGTTTCAGCAATATAGTTTGGAGAATCATGCTCTGAAGGTCTTAAAAATTCCTGGCTTATTGCGTTATAGTCAATGTCACGTCCGAGATAGCTTTTACATAGTTGGAGAAGCAATTTTAGATAGCGTTTTTATGTTGTGGTTTGACAATGTCGATACTTTACAAAAAGCATTAGAATCCTCAGAATATTCTAATATAAAATCAGATTTAGCTAATTTTGTGAATCCCAAATATGTTCATACTCTGATAACTGATGAAAACTGGATTATTGGACCTGAACCTCGCGCTTAATTTAAGATTAATTTAAATCATTTGTAAAATAGAGAACGGGGGAAAAATGTCGCAAAAAGATGTAATTAGTTTTTTTCAAAAAATTAGAGGCGATCACGCTTTACAAGGAAAATTCAAACTCAAAAGTTTAGAAGAATTACTTTTTCACTCTCAAAATATGGGCTGTAACTTTACCAGAGAAGAATTAGCGGCAGTGCTGGGAAGTATGGAAATGTCGATAATTCAACGAATGGGAGAAGAAGTGAGCGGTCATAGTAGTTTGTGGTCTTCTATGTGGGGTAAATATTTTTTCATGTGGGTAATAGAAGATGTAATTAATATATTTTCAGAGGAAGAGTTAGAGGAGATGAAAAAAGAAACTAAGGAGGATATTAGTGGCTAGAGAAGATGTAGTTTATTTTTTTCAAAAAGTTAGTAAAAATGCTTTCCTATTAGACAAATTTAGGGACAAAGTTTTAAAAGAATTGGTGGCAGAAGCTAAGAATATGGGCTATGAGTTTACAGAAATAGAAATTAGCGATGTCGTATGGGAAATGGAAATATTTTTAGCTAAAAAACGTGGTGAACAGTTTGGCCCAATGTTTAGTTTGTGGAGAACGATGTGGGGGAAAAATTATTTTCAATATGTAATAGATAACGTTATTGAAAGTTTGTCAGTAGAAGAGATGCAGGCAGTTGCCACTAAAGTTATTGATTGAGTCAGGACTTACGCAGTACAGCTATATATGGTGCAAAAAGTTGTCATTTTCAAGATATTGCCACTACAATTAGTGCCGTTGTGTAAGTCCTGTGAGTAAAAAAGCATCAGAATTCTGAAAGCGCTTGTTTTGGACAACCAGTAAGTCTAGAAACTATACAGGCAAATAATACTCCCTCAACCAGAACGTTGATTTTATTTGGATAAATATGTTATCGTGAGTATGAGTTAAAAACTCATACTATGAAAACTAGATTTAAGTATCGTATCTATCCAACAACAAGACAAAAAAACAGAGAGCACAAAGCTTAGGTATTCCTGCGTCTTTAAGCTGGAGAGGATATTAATATTACCTAGGTGGGGAAATTTAATTATGAAAAAGCGAGACTGAGAATAGCGAAGTTTTCCTACGGAATGCTAAGCAAACATGCCAAACTGAAAAACGTAAGAATAGATTTTCTGCATAAATTGCCTACTGAAATAATTCGTGAAAACCAAACAATTATTTTAGAGGATTTGAATATTTCTGGCATGGTAAAAATCGTAAATTATCCAGAGCAATTTCGGAAATACAGATGGCGAACATTCTGAACATTTTCAGAAGGAAAAGCGGAAAAATATGGTCGTGATTTCAGGATAATTAGTCGTTGGGAACCAACATCTCAAATTTTCTCATGTTGTGGTTTTAAAGGTGGGAAATTAGATCTTTCAGTTAGAAAATCGGAATGTCTCAACTGTGGGGCCAAACACGACCGCGATGAAAATGCAGCAATAAATATATTAGTCGCCGGAGGGCATTCGGAGACAAAAAACGGATGTGGAGGTAGGTAAGTGTAAGACTACTGTCAAAGTAGCGACCGCCTGTGAAATGTCAACCCGCTGAGGAGCTACGGCTCGGTAGGGAACTCCGTGCCTTTAGGCCGGGGAGGATGTCAATCATTACCCAATTCGACAAACATTTAGACAATAATTTGGAGATTGAAAGCAATGGCAGCAGCTTCAGGAGTACCCGATTCTACTCTGGGCAAAATGTACGAAGAGCATATTCAATTAATCCTCAAAAAAGATGTTGATGGATTATTGAATCAATACGATAAAGACGCAGTTTTGATTAGTAGCTTTGAAAAGAAACCGCTATATTTCAAAGGGCACGAAGAATTGAAAGAACATTTCCAAGGAATTTTGGGAATTCAAGGACTGAAAACAGAAATTGCCTTCTGGGCAGAAACCGAAAATCCTACAACCCTAATGATTGTAGAAGCAATTACCATGCAAACTCCAGACGGAGAGGCAAAAATGCGCTTTGCCGATAGCTGGGTATTAGAGAATGGAAAAATTAAGATTCACTTTGCTGGCATGACTCAATATCCCGACGGTTCGGTAGCTTGAAATTTTGTGTTTGCTATTGCTCATAGTCTATCTAAGATTTAAGAGAATAGCGATACTTTTTTACTCAACTAATTAGAGAAAACCAAACAATAGTAGTTGAGAATTTGGCAGTTAAAAGGTAGAACAAAATACACAATTCTTTAACACATAATCGAGGAAATTTATGGGTTTACTAATCTTTTCTCAACTGGCACTAACTTGCAAAGACCAAGTAGCTACCGAAAAATACTATACCAAATATTTTGGTTTCAAACGTGCTAGGGTAGCCGTCCTTCCAGATGGTTCTCAAATTATTTTCTTAAAAATGATGGACAGTGCCTTCTATCTAGAATTGTTTCAGGCAACAGAAGAATCCAAATTACCGGCACCCACCAACGACGGTATTCAGTATCCCGGAGTACGTCAAATTGGTTTTAAGGTAGATGATGTGGATGCTAAACTAGCTGAAATGGGAGATGATGCTAAAATTACTCTTGGTCCTCTAACTTTTGACGATTTTATCCCGGGATGGAAAACGGTCTGGATTTCTGATCCTGATGATAACATTGTAGAAATTTCTCAAGGTTTTACAGATGAGGATAATCCTCCAAAGTTAGAAGGCTAGATGAAAACTTCGCTGAGGTGGTGAAATTTATAGTTTGCGGACTTGAACAATGGTTTTGTCGCTGATCAAGTACTCCACCACAAATTCATTCTAACCCGACTAAAGTATTTTAAAACAAGGTGGGGAGAGGGTAACTGAGTTTTTTTGAGTGCAGTTAGCTTCCCTCCTATTTTCTTTCCCAACAAGTCTAATATTTTCTCGAATTTAAGATGATGCCAAATCTGGGCATCAAAGCATACTTCTCCAATTACCAACAATTAACCAAATATACTCAAAAAAAAAATCAGGAAATTAATACATGTCAATACGTCAGAGATAGTCTTAAATGTTCCCGACCATATTTTGTAAGTGGGAATGAATGCTATGCTTTCAGTTATAAAAGCAAAAATGATAAACTTTTTATAAAGGAGTCTCACAAATTATGTTGTTTTCCAAGTTGTATAGTTCGGGACCAACACATCATTTTTCCCGAACCATAGTTACAAGTCAAGACAAATCTAACCCCCTGAAAGGACAAAAAATAGGTATTTTATTTGAAAGCGATTTCTATGAACATGAAATCTGGTACTATCATTATCGCTTTGCCGAAGAGGGGGCAGAAGTTCACCTATTAACTCGTTTGTGGGGTAATTCATCTATAACCTTCCATGGACACGAATATAAAGCACCAATGGAATGTAACAAAAGCTTTGAAAATATGGACGATGAAGCTTTAGAGAGTTATTCGGCAATTCTCGTGCCCTCAGCTTTTGTGAGCGATCGCCTCCGGTATACCGAGGATGTCAGCAAAAAACCCCCTGCTACGGAATTTCTCATTCGCGCTTTTGGGAAAAACAACATTCTCAAAGGTATAATTTGTCATGGAATGTGGTTGTTAGCGCCCGCACCGGAATTAGTCAAAGATCGTCCCGTAACTTGTCATAATAACTTGCACGGCGATGTAATCAACATGGGTGCGATTTATAAAGACGAAGACGTAGTATTAGATGGAGATTTGGTAACTGGAAGAAGTGGCGCTCACTGTCACTTATTTGCAAAAAAAATTATTCAAATTCTATCAGGTAAGAATAACAATGATTAAT
Organism: Trichodesmium sp. MAG_R04; assembly: GCA_023356515.1. Lineage (GTDB taxonomy): Bacteria > Cyanobacteriota > Cyanobacteriia > Cyanobacteriales > Microcoleaceae > Trichodesmium. The sequence goes on from JAKQYG010000003.1 coordinate 9,605, forward strand.
TAACTTGCAATTAACTTGGGAGGGAGTTCGAGAAAATTATTAAGTCTCTTACTGTATAATGATGTGCCAGTGTCGGGATACATGGACTCCCAATTAGGAATTATGCCGAGGCACTAATTGTATTGTAGAAATTAAAATAAACAGGACTCACGCAGTACCGCTATATATGGCGTATAAATTTGTCTTTTTCAAGATATTGCCACTACAATTAGTGCCGTTGCGTAAGTCCTGTAAACACAAACAAAACGGCGTTGCACAGTGACGAATGATTAGGAGAATGGAGGAATGTGCCAATGTTTCAAATAATAGATTAGCAAGGGAATTGACTTGCATAACATATCAATTGACTTGGAGTAGCATAAAGTTTTACGACGTAACCTAGCTAAGTAGTGTCTTATATAGAATCCGGTTAATTAGACATTGCAAGTAATGGTTGACGGCCACCAGTGGAATTGAGTTATCGCCCGCAAGATTTCTGGTTGTTTGATTAGCTGACAACAGCGATAGAACTCCGTTCTGCTGCGCGATCGCAGATTACTTGTTTGAGCTTTTCATATGAATCAAAAACTTTATTCATAATTGATTCGTCTAGTAATGGCCATAGCCTCTCTGCAGGCTATAGTTTAGGAGAATAAGCAGGTAAGAACTCTAAAAACAAACCCGGCGGGATTTCTAACTTATTTGTGATATGCCATCCAGCTCTATCCAATACCAGTAACGCTGGATTCTCCTGATCAATTCCCTGGGCTTGGGCAAAAGCTTCAAGAATCAAACTCATTATTTGTGTTTCCACTCGGTCAAACAGCCACCATTCACTTTCTCCGCTACTAGGTTCAACAAAGCAATACATCTAGCACCACTCAAATCTCCAGTAAACTGGGGCACTCCGAACTTCCCGCCAAGGGAACTAATCCCTACAAATTACAGGTTTAAATCCAAAAGGAAGTTCATCCATAGTCCAAAGTCGTACAGGTTTACCTAGTTTGATTTCTAATTCTTGAAGTCGCTGTTGGAGTTTTTTTTCCATTAGACATCTCCAACTCGGAAGCTATAGCATGGAATGGACGAGGCACTTTAATTTTGTATTCTAGCCCCCTTAGATACTCCCATTCTCAATGTGGAGACACCGAACGTCCCAGCAACTCACTTATCCAGAGATCCACCTTTGGGCCACTCCATCTGTCTCCACCGGGAGGCTCTCCTTCTAAAACTTGTACCAGTAGAGCTTGCTGCTGCTCTGGGAGCAAGGGTTTGGGTCCCTGGTTCTGGTGACGACCATCTCCAATCGCTGCTGGTCCTCCTTTGTTAAACCTTTGGGCTATCGCTCGGATCCATTGCAAGCCGAACCCTTTCACTGTCGCTACTTCATAACCGGATTCTATATTAGACGGCAGTTTTCTCCTTCTACTCTGGTCATGGCTGTTTTACTGACTAGATGATCGCAATCCTCAATTAAGCAAGGATAAACTTTGTAGCCATCAGTAATATTAAAGAAAACAAGCCCAACATATGTTACTGTTGCGTAAGTCCTGAAATTCTGAATTTTGACTGTTGACATTTGAATTTTGACTGCAAAATGGATACTACAACTATCTGGCAAGTAGATTATTACCGTCGTCCCCTCCAGGACAAACAAGGCCAACAATTATGGGAATTATTAATTTGTACTCCCACTCGTAGCTTAGAATTTATTGCTATATGTCCCCAGTCAGAAGTTAAAACCAATTGGCTCGTGGCACAACTGCAAAAAGTGGGTCAAGACCAGGATTTCCCAGATATAATTCAAGTATTTCGGCCTCAGTGTTTGGGGTTAATAGAAACTGCAAGTCAAATATTAGGGTTGAAAGTAGAGCCGACTAGACGTACAATTGCTTTAAAAGAATGGTTACTGGAGAGGATGCAACAATATCAGGATATGGAAGCATATACTGGGGAATTTTATGAACCTTTATTATTGGATGTTCCTCCACCTTTACCATTAGCTACAAATTTGTGGGGCGATCGCTGGAGATTTGCTTCATTACCTGCTAGTAATATTGATGATATTATTGAACGCCCCGTACCTGTTTTAGAAGCGCCAGAATTTCTTTTGCCGCTAAATTTAGGGTTATCTTCAACACTACCAATACCAGGAGTAGTTATAGATGGTGGCCGTCAGTCTATGAAATTAGCAAGATGGTTAGAAACTGCGCAACCATACATTTTAAAGTATATTCCTGGCAGTCCTGATGGGTTAATTTTAGAGACGGGGTTAGTAGATCAGTGGGTAGTTGCTACTTTTTTTGATAAAGAAGTATCAGGAGCAGCTCAAGTTTATGAGCATAGAAAACAGCAGAGTCAGGGGTTACATTTTTTGTTAGTGCAACCTGATGATTCTGGAATGACTTATAGTGGTTTTTGGTTGTTAGAGTCAAACTAGATAATAGGTACACCCACGTGGACAAGATGTCTGCATGACAAATGTTTCACCATTTACCCTGTACACCATTTGCCCCAAATCTACTGTATTACTCAAAAGTTAAGTTGACGTGAAATAATACAAGCCTATATCTGATAAAATATTAGGTAGTAGGAATATAAAGTAAAAAAAAGCATGATCGAAGCAAAGATTGGCATTATTGGTGGTAGTGGTCTATACAAAATGGATGCACTCAAAGACGTAGAAGAAATCAATGTAGATACACCTTTTGGTTCTCCCTCTGATGCTTTTATTGTTGGTAATTTAGAAGGAGAACGGGTAGCATTTCTACCTAGACACAATCGTAACCATACTTTATTACCATCTGAATTACCATTTCGTGCTAATATCTATGGTATGAAAAGTTTAGGTGTGGAGTATTTAATCTCTGCTTCTGCAGTTGGTTCTCTCAAAGAAGAAGTCAAACCACTAGATCTATTAGTAGTGGACCAGTTTATTGACCGGACAAAAGGTCGGATATCTACTTTTTTTGGTGAAGGAATAGTAGCACACATTACTTTGGAAAATCCTACTTGTCCTCAACTAGCAAAGATACTAGCGGATGTTGCAGAAAGTTTAAGCTTAGAAAATGTAAATGTGCATCGCAGTGGCACTTATTTATGTATGGAAGGGCCTGCTTTTTCTACTAAAGCGGAGTCAAATTTATATCGCAGTTGGGGTGCAACAGTTATTGGGATGACAAACTTACCAGAGGCAAAATTAGCAAGGGAAGCTGAAATAGCTTACGCAACTTTAGCTTTGTCTACAGATTACGACTGTTGGCATGAAGAACATGATAGCGTGACTGTAGAAATGGTGGTTAATAATTTAAATAAGAATGTGGCGAATGCTCAAAAAGTTATTCAGGAAACTGTGCGGAGATTGGGTGAAAATCAGTTTGTTTCTGATTCTCATTCAGCTTTAAAAAATGCTATTTTCACTCCTTTAGATCAAGTACCTACTACAACTAAGGAAAAGTTGAAATTATTATTGCAGAAATATATTTAATTGTGATTAATCAGGAATTAGAATTATAAAGGAGTAGCTAATGAAACATCAAGTCCCAAGGAGCTAAGTCTTGGTAGGAATCTCCGGCCAGAGAGGATGTCAACTAAGTAGTATTCTAGCAAATAGAACCTTTATTTCCTTGTAAGTCCTAATTCCTAACTTCTTTTTTGATAAACTGTATATAGTTTGTAGTTCAAGAAAATTATTGAATATGACTAACTCATTACAAGATATTGCAAGTTCATCAGAAAATCAGACTCTGGAAATAGCCAGACAGAAATATCAATACAACTATACATACATTCCTCCTGTAGCAATGGTGGACAAGTTGCCTTCTCAAGAACAACCTTCTAGTCAATGGTCTTTCTTATTGGCAAAAACCATACGTCTTCTTTTTATAAATACCCTAATTGCAAACCGAGGAAATCATGGTGATGAAGGAACAAGAGACGATGTAGTTAAATACATCTTTGAAGTCATCTCCAAAGAAAAAATATTAACAAAAATTACAGTCATAGCTAAAATTGGGAAGATTTTGCTCCAATTGTTGATTCAAGGGGTATCCAGAGATTTTCATGAAATTGATGACCTATTGTTTTCCCTCATCAATAAAAGTGACCTCTCAATATTTCGTGATATCTTAAAGCGAGCTGTAAAACTTTTAATGGCAGGACAACCAAAAGGTCATGCAACTAGCCTCAAAGATTATGAAAGCCTCTGGGCCTATGAAAAACTTTTTCCTGAGACCGAAGGCATACCAAGCATAGCTAAGACCTTCGAGGAAGATGAAGCATTCGCTTATATGCGAGTAGCAGGCTATAATCCCCTGATAATTAAGAGAGTCTCAACTCTTGATAAACGTTTTCCTGTTACAAATAGCCAATATCAAGAGGTTATGGGTAATGATGATTCATTAGAAGTAGCAGGAGCAGAAGGGCGACTTTATCTAGCAGACTATCAAATATTAGAAAGTGCCCTTAATGGTACTTTTCCTAAATACCAAAAGTATCTTTATGCTCCTCTGGCTTTATTCGCAGTGCCAAAAGGTTCAGACCCAAACCGTAAATTACGTCCTGTAGCTATTCAATGTGGTCAAACCCCAGGAGCGGATAACCCCATCTTTACTCCCAACTCTTCTCGGTATGCTTGGTTATTTGCAAAAACGGTTGTACAGATAGTAGATGCTAACTTTCATGAAGCTGTAAGTCATTTAGGCAGAACTCATTTATTTGTGGAAGCATTTATTCTACCCACTCATCGGCAACTCCCACAAAATCATTGCTTAAGTCTGCTGTTGCGTCCTCACTTTGAAGGTACTTTATTAATTAACAATAGTGCTCATAAAATATTAATTTCTCCTAGGGGTATAGTTGATAGTTTGCTTTCATCTACTATTGATAACTCACGTGTTTTAGCAGTCTTAGGGTTACAAAGTTATAGTTTTAATGAAGCTATGTTACCGAAGCAACTACAGCAGCGTGGGGTTGACGATCCTAATTTACTTCCTGTTTATCCTTATCGGGATGATGCTCTACTGGTTTGGGATGCGATTCATCAGTGGGTTTCAGATTATTTGAATATTTACTATGCTTCAGATAAAGAGGTTCAGACAGATCGGCGACTACAAGCTTGGGCAGCTGAAGCTATGGCTTTTGATGGTGGTCGTGTAACTGATTTTGGTGAGGATGGAGGTATTAAGACGCTAGAGTATTTGATTGATGCTGTGACGTTAATTATTTTTACTGCTAGTGCTCAACATGCTGCAGTTAATTTTCCACAAAAAGATATAATGTCTTATACTCCAGCAGTTCCATTAGCTGGTTATTTGCCTAGTTCAATCCCTACAGGTGAAGTTAGTGAGCAAGAATACCTGAATTTATTGCCTCCCCTGGAGCAAGCCCAAATGCAAATTATTATTTTGTATTTATTGGGATCAGTTTATTACACTAAACTGGGTGAGTATCCCAAAAATCATTTTACTGATTCTCAAGTAATACCTCTACTGGAAAACTTTCGTGCAAATCTAACTCAAGTTGAAGCAATTATTGAAGAGCGCAATTTAAATCGTCCACCATATAAGTATTTGCTACCTTCTCAAATTCCCCAAAGTATTAATATTTAAGTAATTGACTTTTTAATCATGTCAGGACTTATGCAACAACTATGGCACAAACTCCAAATTTCCGCCGGTATTATTTAATTGATGTTCCTAACCTCAAATATTGTCAATACAATATAGGGCTTGCTGATTAATTATAAAAGCATTGACATATAGTTCATCTTTCGTACCGTTTTCTCTTAGGGGAATTTGCTATTTTAGGGGGCAAATGCTCACTGGGTGACAAGTAAGCTTAATGGTAGATATAGTAATAATTTGAGACAATAAATTGAATAATAATTCAATTAAAAAAGAATGGGATTTTGAGTTTGGGAGGTAGCTTTCGCCAATTCACTCTTATCCACCCAGGGCAAACCAATCTAAATCATGACAGTTTCTACCGTTCAGGCTTGTAGGAGTAATGGATATAAATGCTCAGAAGCCTGGATCTTACCCTGTCAAAACTTTAAAATAAAATGCGTTTGCCCTGCACTACAACCCAACATTTCTCAATAAGCATTTTCTTTTTGTTGAAATATTCTTCAGCCTCCGAACGCAAATTCTCTTCTATATATAGCTTTCAACTAGCTTGCCACCCCGTGAGGGGCAAATGGCAAATTCCCTCCTAACAATTTAATATTTAGTGTTGTCAGCAACAAAAAAAAGCTGAAAATTAATTTTCCAATTCCACCATAGCAGTTTTCACTTTTTCCTGACCTTCAGAATTATCTTGTTCTTCAAACAATGTTAAAGCAGTTTCAAAAGCTCTTAATGCTTCTCTGTTGCGTTCTCTATTTTTAAGAGCCAACCCCATTTTATAATGAGCATTTGCATGATCAGGATTTCTATTAATTATTCGCCGATACATAATTATTGCTTGTAAATAATTCTGCTGTTCTAAGAGTATCTCTGCCGCAGCAAGCTTAGCTTCTACTAAATCAGGATTAGCATAAGCAGCTCTTTTATAAGCACTCAAGGCAGCTTTAACATTATTCTGTGCTTGATAAATTTCTGCAATTTGAAACTGAATATCTGCATTTCGAGGCTTTAGGCGAGAAGCTAATTCTAGGGCTGCCGAACTGCCATTAGTGTCTCCATTCGCTAATAAAGCAGTTGCCAACTTAACTTGTATTTCGGCATCTCTAGGTAATAATTTTACAGCTTCTTGCAATGCTGCTAATGCTTGAGGAAAGAGCTTTTGCTTAAGTAATACTAAACCCATTGCAGCATGGGCTTCAGCATTCTGAGGATTAGATTTAATTACTCCTTGGTATACAATGATCGCCTCATTGTATTTTTCTAGGCGAAACAATGCAGCACCCAACCCTAAATGAGCATTAATATTATTGCGGTCCAGCAAAGCAGCACGCCGATAAGCTGTAACTGCAGCTTGATAATTTTCTAATTTGGCCATAGTATATCCTAAACCATATTGAAAATTGCTATTATGAGGATCTATAGTTATCGCTTGTTGATAAAACTGAGCTGCTGCTTGGAAATTTTCTTGGAGTGCTTCTAAGTAAGCAATACCAGAATATATTTGTGCATTTTTGGGATCTAAATATACTGCCTGTTGATATATTCTGATAGCAAGTTGATAATTTCCAGCATCTGCTAATTCCCTTCCTTGGCGTAATAGTTCATCTAATCTTGAACTTGCAGTTTGATGAACTTGAGTCATAAATTTGACCGCACAAGTTGGAAAAGTAATTGGAGTTTCATTTGCCTTCCCATTTATTTGTTGACAAGGAGCTCCATAAGCGATAGAAGGAATAGTAGCTGTTATTATGGCCACTATTATGCTTCTAGGTATTAATACTATTTGTTTGTACACGGCCAGCCTAAAGTTAATAGCGTTTATAGAAATTATTGATCATATCAGTTTGTTGAGGAATTCCCCGTAAAGGAATGAACTAAAATTTACCTTTGGCTATTCTAAGTTATGTTGGTGATAGCCTATTTTAATCTTTTCAGAAAGTTAAGCCGGAAAATCTATTAACTTAGTTCACACTTAAAAAGTGGCCTTTTGTCTGAAAATATTATTTCTTTTGTTAAAACTTATGTTATCCAAAATCTTGCTACTTTTTGGGAATAGAAAAAGTGGCCTTTTGTCTGAAAATATTATTTCTTTTGTTAAAACTTATGTTATCCAAAATCTTGCCACTTTTTGGGAATAGAAAATGGCCAATGGGGAAAAGTTTGGGAGTTTATTTCTAGTTTTTGAATTTTTACAGCAAATTCGGAGTATACAAAGTACAGATATTAAAAATTAAATATTCCCAGTGCGAGCATCTTGCCCACGATAGGTGTACTTTACCAAGGTAGAATCCACTGTATCAACTATGATTGGATTGCTATAACTTAGTAAATTAATAATTTGTTCAGTTTCTGTAGTATTTCTACAGAGGAAAATAAGGTTGAGTCAAGTCACAAAAAATTAGGAGGTAATAAATAAAGATGATTGTAACTACAACTGATATAATTCAAGGAGCTGAAGTTCAAGAATATTTAGGAATTGTCACTGCTGAAGTAGTTTATGGCAGCAATGCTTTGAGGGATTTTTTTGCTGGAATTAGAGATATTATTGGAGGTCGTACCGGTAGTTATGAGGAACTGTTTAAGCAGGGTCAGGAAGATGCGATCGCCGAACTAGAAAAGCGTGCTAGACGTATGGGTGCTAATGCAGTTGTGGGCATAGAAATAGATACAGGAACTATTAATGTGGATGAAAAAGGTGCATTGCTATTAATCACTGCAATTGGAACAGCAATCAAATTAGCATAAGTATTTTCAGCTTACAGCAGTTTTTATTTCGATATATCATAGTAGGGATATCCTATGGATCGCCCCTTGCTAGAAAATTTTGAGCCGAGTAGTTGGAGAATATCAGCGAGATTGACTGTTAAGATATTGTTATTTGGTTGGCGATCGCTTATTGTAATTCCAGGGATATTTTATCCTTTGGTTCTAGCCTGGTTTTTCTCAAGATTTAGTAGCACCTCTGACAAGGCCAGAAGTAGTAACTATCTTGAGGTCATTGATTTAGAAACAGTGTTGATGTGGCGGTGCTGGACATTCCGTATCCATGTAGTCTAGTCATTATTAAAAGTCAGACAAAATTATAAACTTTCTGACTTTTGACTTCTAAACTTAAAAAAAACAAGCCATAGGAAAAATTAGATATTCCAGAAAAAATAATTTCCAAATAAATTGATAGAAATCAGCGATCGCCTTTTTATCATGCAGATCCACCCTTTGACTAAACCACCACATTATACCCAAAGCCAATAAATGACTAACTACCCAAAAAAATAAATTAACACTCGCCAACCAAACTACACCCACTATCACCATACCCAGATAGCAAACAGTCAATACCCACCTTGCCAAATTAAAAACAGCAAATACTCCCAGCCTAATCGTAAACGTATTAATATTATATTCACGATCTCCTTCAATATCTGGAATATCCTTAAAAATAGCAATAGCAAAAGTAAATACTATCACAAACAAAGTTAGGGCCCATACCGTCATAGGAATTCCTGGAACTATCAATCTTTTTTGAAGTAGAACGACTTCACACAATTCACTCATCCATTCAATTAAACCTCCTGATACCTCCTCAACCTTTTCAAACCCCCAAACAAAGCTTAAAAATATACCTAAATTTACAATTACTCCCCGCACAGTAAAAATACATAATGCAGCCAAAAAAGGAAATCTTTTTAATCGGATAGGAGGCAAAGAATAAGCCGTACCAATCGCCAAACTTATCCCTACTGTACCTAATAAAAACGGTCCTCCCAATCCCGCAAAACTCAAAGCCAAAATACCCGTTATTGCCACAATCATTTCACCACAAAAACGAGAAAACTCACCTGCAGCTATAGGGAGATGAGGCTTATTAATCCTATCTATTTCCACATCCTCTAACTGATTCAATCCTACTATATAAATATTTCCACATAGACAACTTATCCAAGTTATTAATAACAGAATTAAGCTATATATAAAAAAAGATCCATCAAAAAAATTAGAGCGATCACCCATGGCAATTATATATAAAGCCAGCACACTTAATGTTGTACCAATAATTGTATGTGGACGAGCAAACTTCCAAAAACTATAGAGCCATCGCACATATTTGTGTAGGAAATTAGTTGTTATTTCTCCCTGTTGATAACTAGAAAATCTTCCCATAATTACCTGATATTATTTCCCCTTTAATTATTAGACTTGTCCCTAAATAGAGGAAAAAAATCGCTCAAACTCTTGCAGAGTAATAATTCCAAGTATTTCAGAGTATTGCTCGCTATAATTATTACATATCAAGGGTTTTGAGGATTTTTTAAATTATAAAGCGACAAGCCTATTTATAAGTTAAATAGACCTAGTTGAATAAATGCAGAACCGATAGATGCAGCAAATTGCAAGTATAAAAAGCACAGATCTTAAAAATTAAATGTTTTCAGTGTCAGCATCTTGCCCTGGGCAAACTCATCTACATTTTTATTGACAAATCAATATTTTTATGATTTGGTTGCAATACAAGCTTTTAAAGGAATTAGACACATCACAGAATTTTCATATTATCGGTTTTCTTGCTTAACAATTGGAATACTAAATTAATGTAGAAACTCTTCAGGGCAATAGAATCAGAAAAGATACTATTTGTCAATGATTGTTAAGATGAGCTGACCCTGGCATCTTGCCCACAATAGGTATATCTCTGACTTTTTCCTATTACTTTGGCAAACGATTAATATCTTGATTAGAACCAAGCACAATTATCACTGTTCCTTTTTGTAAAATTGTAGTAGACTTAGGATTGATTGTAAAATTTTCACCCTGAGTGCTTACTGCCAATAAATTTAAACCATAATTATTCCGTATTTCTAAATCAGCAATAGTTTTCCCATCAAATTTATCCGGTACAATAATTTCTACGATACTATGGTCTTGGTCGATGTCAAATTTATCAATTATTCTCGGTTTAGTTAGTAATCGTGCTAATTGACAACCCATTTCTCTTTCAGGAAAAACCACACAATCTGCTCCAACTTTTTCTAACAGTTTCTTATGAGTTTTAGAAGAAGCTTTAGCCACCACAAACTTTACTCCTGCCTCTTTGAGATTAAGAGTAGTAGTAATACTATCTGCTAAATAATTACCAATGGCGACAATTACTGTATGAAAGTCTAAAATACCAACTTGTTTGACCGCATTAATTTCCGTTGCATCTAGCTTAAAAGCATGAGAAGAAATTTTATCAGTTAGAGCCAAATTTACCTTTTTTTCTTCCTTATCAATAGCTAGAACTTCATAACCTAAATTGTGCAATGTTTCACAGACAGCTCTACCAAATCTACCTAAACCAATTACAGCAAATTGTTTATTTTCCGAGCGCAAATTTTGCCAAAAATACAAAGATGAGACTTTCACTAAAAATTCAGCGTTATAACTTCTATTCCTCAATAGCAAACACAACGCTGCCTCCAAATATCTATATGTTCTTCTAACTTTGTTTAAGTTTTAACTTGAGCATCAATAACTTAAACAATGGAATATTTTTTCACACTTATATTATACAAATAAATTTTCCTCTGGATATTGAACCGCACTAGGTTTGTGTTCCCCAAAAACAGTTGAAAATAGTAATAATACACCTACTCTACCTATATACATTGTTACAATTAAAACCAATTGTCCTGGAATTGTAAAACTAGAGGTAAAACCTTGAGATAAACCAACCGTAGCAAAAGCAGATACAACCTCAAATAAAATTTGAATTAATTCTAATTGTTGGTCAGTAAATACAATTACAGTAGTAGCAACAGCCACCAATAGAGTTGATGCAAAAACTATGCCAATAGCTTTAATAATAACTACCGTAGGAATCTTGCGCTGATAACATAACACTTCATCCCTATCTTGTAGAGCTGCTTTTGTACTATTAAATAGTATTCTAAAAGTTGTAGTTTTAATTCCTCCTCCAGTACTACCAGGACTAGCACCAATAAACATTAAAAAAACAGTTATACATAAACCAGCATTAGTCAAATTGCCAATATCAATAGTATTAAAACCTGCAGTTCTAGTAGTAACAGATTGAAACCAAGCAGCAATTAATTTTTCCCCTAGGTTTAAATTTGCGAAAGTATTAGGATTATTAAATTCGGCAATAAAAAAAGCAATTAAACCAACTATTAATAAAAAAATAGTAGTATTAGTCACTACTTTAAAATGTAAGGAAAAAGTGTAACAAGCTGGTTTTCTTTGCCAACGTTTTTTCAGCCATAAAAATATTTCCATAATAACTTGGTACCCCAATCCACCAAATATAATCAAACCAGTAATTACAAAATTTAGTAACGGAGATTTGACATATTGAACAAACCCATCTGAATATAAACTAAAACCAGCATTGTTAAAAGCATTAACACTATGAAAAATAGAATGCCAAAAACCTTCTTGAAAGCCATAAATGGGTACAAAAACTAATAATAGTAATAAAACACCAGTAAATTCAAATAGAATTGTTGTTGCTAAAATTGATTTAATTAAACCCTCGACACCTGCTAACCCAACCTGTTCCAAAGATTGCTGAAGAGCAACTTTCTCTTTGAGACTAAATTTACGTCCCAGCAACAACAAAAGAATAGTTGTAGCAGTCATATAACCAAAAGCTCCAATTTGAACTAATAATAATAGGAAAAACTGCCCCCAAAATGAATAATATTCTCCTACATTTACCACTGATAATCCAGTTACACAAACAGCAGAAGTTGCCGTGAATAAAGCAGTTACAGGATGATTCCAATTTCCATTACTCATTGAGATAGGTAGCATTAGCAATATACTGCCAATAGTAATGACAAGAATAAAACCTTGACAAATAGTTCGAGCTACAGCCATTGTGATTTTTTAGTATGTATATTTAGATTTATCGTATAAACCAAGTTGTATTACATAATTAAGTAGTTAGGCAAAATTATTTGATTTACTATTGAGCTATATTTTGATATTTTTATTAGCTCTTTAGATGATTTTTACCAAAATACAATGTATTGTTAATTTTTGCCAGTAAAGACTTGATGTAAATACCTAAACAATTCCGACAAAACTAGGAAAAATCAGTTTTTTCCATTTCACAGAAGTAACTTCAGGTACAGCCTATCCTACTAAATTGATTAATAACAATTTTATAAACTTAGACTAAACTGCTTGTCTTGATATTTCTCAAATATTGAGATATGATATGTAGATATACTTAAAGAAATTGGTATGACTTCCCCATATCAGGACAGCACAATTGCTCCCTTAAGATATCAATTTATTTGAATGCTACAATGAGGCTAGTCAAAAATACGGTTGTTTAACTTTAATTCTCAAAAAATATAGTATAGTTTAAACCCATAAATTGAGAACCTGACTTAATTCATAATGATGACCTCAACACTAATTGAACAAATTCAAAAATTCTATGATAATTCCTCCAGTTTGTGGGAAAAGGTATGGGGGGAACACATGCACCATGGGTACTATGGGCCAGATGGCAAACGAAAAAAAAACAGGCGACAAGCTCAAATAGATATGATTGAGGAACTACTTAACTGGGGAGCTGAAAGTCAAACATCAAATTTGTGGCCTCCGACCTCAATCCTTGATGTAGGTTGTGGTATCGGTGGTAGTACATTGTACCTAGCCAAAAAATTTAATGCCACTGCTATCGGCATCACCCTTTCTCCTGTGCAGGCCAAAAGAGCTAAGGAACGGTCTGAGTCAGGAAACTTAAGTCAACAGACCAATTTCATAGTAGCTGATGCTTTGGATATGCCCTTTGCTGATGAGTCTTATGACTTGGTTTGGTCTCTTGAAAGTGGAGAACATATGCCCAATAAACAGAAATTTTTGCAAGAATGCCATCGAGTGTTGAAGCCTGGTGGGATAATGATTATGGCTACTTGGTGTCATCGTACATTAGATGGCCATCATGGACAACTGACTGATGATGAACGCAGACACTTGGCTGATATTTATCGGATTTATGCTTTACCTTATGTTATTTCTTTGCCAGAGTATGAAGCGATCGCCCAGAATATTAGCTTTCAAGATATCCGTATAGTTGACTGGTCAACTACTGTTAGTCCCTTTTGGGACATGGTGATTGAATCAGCTTTTGACCCCAAAGTTATTATTAGTTTACTCTTCAGTGATTGGACAACTATTCAAGCGGCTCTTTCTCTAGAGTTAATGAGCCGTGGATATAAAAGAGGGTTAATTAAATTTGGCCTTTTGCGGGGGAAGAAATAATTAATAAGCATTAACTTCATTTTAATTGAGTATAAATTTTAATTATCCTTTGCTTAAGTTTAATATCTCATAATATTCAACCCAGACATTATAATGTTTGAATAAATACAAACTTGATTATATAAAACTTTAAATTATATTTAAAATAAAGTATAAAAAGTTAAAATCGTGTAAGTTATTAACTATTGAGATTGCCTATTTTAATAATAATCAATTAAAGCAAAAATCTTATACAGCAAATATTTGGCTATTTTGCTTAAATTGACAATACGTTGTTTGAATTGTCAACATCTTATTCCTAGAGTATTAATTTAATCATGCTAGTTATTATGATGGAAAATCAGTTTGTAACTCCTTCAAGAGTTTTTCAAAGTTGTTTATTAGCAGATAAAATGGTCTACCCCGTATGAACTGAGGTCAATTTATTTGTCGTCGTATGATTTCTAAGTTAATGGATACTCAGCCAGATCAGTATGAGTGTGAAATAGGTTTTCGTATTGCTAGTATATAACAATTAATTTTGATTTGATTAATTAAAATTTTGCGTTAGTAGCAAATATAATCAAAAATTAAGCAAGAAACTCCTACCCTTATTGTGGAGTTGGGTGAAGCAGCCTTTATAAACCAGGACTTACGGAACGGCACTAATTGTAGTGTCAATCCCTTGAGAAAAACGAATCTATGCGCCATATATAGCGGTACTCCGTAAGCCCTGTAAACGTTAACTCGCTGAGGAACTTTAGTTTCTTAGGAATCTTGCACCTTTAGGCTGGGAAGGATGTCAATGCGCGATCCTGAACTTATCTAAATGTGGGCAGAAGACCCACGCTCTTCCGTAGGGAGAGAGTCGGGATGAATGCCAATCAATCTTACGGTTTTACAATAAAATCATATCCGCCTGAATACTTATACTTTGCTGGATGTTGGCAGAGGGTAGAAGGCTTAAGGCAGAAGGCTTTCTTCTAATTGTGACTTAATTTTATACACAAACGATGCTACCGGACATGACATAATCTGTTAGAATGTAAATGTTGAAAACTAGGCAGTAGATGGTTGAAAAAGCGTACAAATTTAGATGTTACCTAACTCCTCAGCACTGTCAGTCTGCTGATGATAACTTTATGCTGCGTACGTTTAGTCTACAACTTTGCCTTAGCTGCCAGGACTCAAGCTTGGATGAACACCAAGAACGAGTGGACTACAAACCAACCTCAGCTATGCTGAAATCTGGTAGTCACCATGACAGGGAAATAAACGCAAATATAAACATTTTGGCTGCGGAACTCGCAGTGTCAGTCTGGGTAGCGGGCTTTAGACCCGGAGAGAGTAAATCTCGCATATACGGGTGCTATGAAGCAGAAAGCCCCTAACAGGGATGCCAGGGAATCTCGTTCTGTCTCGTAAGAGCAGCGTCGGGAGGATATCAAATGTGTTTGTATATGACAAAATTAAGGAGATACTTTCTATGACTTGGCGTGGTTCCACAACAGCTCAAGACAGAATTTTTGCTTGTTTACCTTATCTATTACCCTTACTAGATGTATCTAAATATGGAGTATTCTTATTTAGACAGTTTCCTCCCCTAGCAATAATTTTTGCCCCTTTTGTACCTTTGTTACAGATTTATCAAGGTATACCTTTCTTTGGCCTTATTATATTCCTTGCTTTGTTTTTACTGGTTGTGAGGAATAATAGTATATCTCACTTTATTCGTTTTAATACGATGCAGGCAATTCTATTGGACATTGTTTTGATTTTATGTGCTCTAATTCTATCAATATTAGGAAGTACTTTAGGAGGATTTATTCTGGAGACTCTTTATAATATGATATTCCTAGGTTTCCTAGCCTCATTTATCTATGCAGTAATTCAGTCAGCAATGGGGCGTTACGCAGAAATACCAACTATTTCTGATGCGGTTTATATGCAAGTCCGCTAAAAAATTTTGAGATCAGTACTAGGATTTTTGGCAAAAATTTTGTAAGATTAAAAATCCTTGCTTCTTCTAATTCTTAAGTTTTAGTAGAAGCCATGTAGTCCAAAAGGAGATTATTTTCATGAAGCAATTTATTTACGAAACAATGTATATCTTGCGCTCAGATCTCACTGAAGAGCAAGTAGAGAAGGCAATTACAAAATATAAAGATATGTTGCAGGAACAGGGAGCTTATAATCTGGAAATTCAACATCGTGGCAAGCGTCGTTTAGCTTATGAGATAAATGATCAACGAGAAGGTACATATATTCAGATGAATTATCAAGCTCCTCCTACTCAAATAGCTTTGTTAGAGAGGGCAATGCGTTTAAGTGAAGAAGTTATTCGCTACTTAACAGTTAAACAAAAAGTACCTAAAACTACTAACACAGATACTCAAAATCAGTCAGAAACAGTGGCAGCATCAGTAGAATAGTAGTTAGTGGTAAAAACAAAAAGTTTTAATGCCCAATGGAACGTAAACCTACTAAAAAGCTAGGGTTCAGTAGGTATCTTCGCGCCTTCAGGCGCGGAGATGATTTTAATAAACTTAAACAATATTTGTAAAATTAATCTATCAAGCTTGAAAAGCAAGATTTCAAGATATGTCTAGTCTAATTTTAGTAAATTGTTATTAGATAAAGAATTTAAGAGTTGAAATTTTAGCTGCTGAAGAATCTCCGTTATTCAGGCAAGGAAGTAATAATAGAAGAATAAGGAACTAAACTAAAAGTGAGCCAAATGCAAAATTTAAATTCACAACAACTTCAAGGTGAAATGTCTCGTCTTAATGAAGAACTACAAATGCGAGACCAATTAATTCAACAATTGTCTCAAGAACTTTTTCGCTTAGTTAAGGGAAATACAAGTGTTGTACCAAGGCCTATTATCCCTGAAGCTTACCAGTCTCAAATGCAAAGTTTAAAAGAAGAGCTTAATGAAGTTGAACAACAAGTAACCTTTTATCAAGAACAAATTTCTGAGCGAGATGCAGAAATATATAATTTGCGTCATTCTGTACAAGAATTAACAGATCGCTCCCAAATGCTAGAACAAGTAGTACAAGAACTACCAGAAATATATCGTCAGAAATTTTCTGAGCGACTTGTAGAAGTGCTGGAAAAAGTTGAAATGTTACAGAATGAAAACCGTCAACTTCATACAGAGCTACAAAGTGTTAATTATCGTCTAGCAGTCAGAAACCGTCAAGCTAGTGGTCTTGATCTGCCTGCTTTCGGACCTGCTAACTCTAGTTCTTCTGTAGAAATGCCTACACTTGGTAATGCTTGATTTTAGTAAGTATGGCCTACATAACATCAATATCAATTATTCTCTTAGTTTAGTTTTGAGGGACTTCCTCAATTTATTCAGCTCAAGTGACTGAAAAGCTGGTACTTTTTCCTTCCTGGCCAAATAAAACTAAAGCTCTCATATCTTAAATCTTTTATGATCAATTAGCAAGCCCTAATTAATGAGTAAGTCCCACTTAGTATTGGCAACTCAATATAGCAGGACTTAAATTTTGTCAATATTATATGTAGTGTATTTTTAGTGATAACTTCATACATTCATACTACAAGTAATACATAGGCGTAAGTCCTGTATAGAAAAAAGTAATCAATCAGAAGATGCTCAAACACAGAACAACCAGGCTTTTTACAAGGTTGTTTCAAGAAAGTAAATTATATTTGATCACTAGCTGTGGTAATGCCATTGTTTGAGCCCTAAAAAAGTACATGGAAAATCAGGACGAGCCACGGACATAACCCCCGGCTTTCATCCCGATACCCTTCTTTGTAAGAGTGCGGTATTTTCCACTGGAGGAGTTAAATTAAACTTCGAAAAAATTTCATCACGATTACTAAAAATTTCAAAAACTAAATCAAATTGACTAATCTCAAAAGCTAGCTTAATTGTAGGATTCAGATTACAAATTACCAGGCGGCAATCATGCTCACGAGCTATTTTTAAACCAGCCATTAATACACTTAAACCAGAACTATCTATAAATTCTACATTTACCATATCAACAATCCAAAGATTAGATTGTTTTTTTCCCAAAAATTTAAATTGCTTCTTTATAGCATTTGCTTCAGTCAAATCTAGGCGTTGGTGCGGAACTAGAATAATATATTTGATATCAACAGTTTTCATATGTATTACCATTAATCAAAAAAAAGAAGTTGAATTTTTTTAGTTTACTCTAAAAAAGAAGGGTGAATGGGAAAATAATTTTTGTAGTGCCCATGCACGAAAGTTAAATCCAAAATTTAAAGATAATAAAGTTTGGTAAGACTTTGAGTTTTTTTTACTGATAGATTATCTGCTCCCTATTAATATTATTTATAATTGTTATATTTCTTATCTGCCCCCAGATAATTTAAGTAAGAAATTAGTTCCCACTATCCTAGACCAAACATTAACGTAAAATATAGATAAATCATAAATTTTATTTAGTTCACTTAAAAAGTAAAGTCCAATGTCATTAGAATTTGTATCACTAGAAACAATTCAATTCATAGCTAATCAATATGGATACCTTGCTATTTTCTTGGGTATAGCTTTAGAAAATGCAGGAATCCCCATACCAGGAGAAACTGTCACCCTTGTGGGTGGGTTTCTTGCTGGTAGTGGAGAGTTAACTTATTGGTATGTTTTGGGTTGTGCAATTATGGGAGCTATATTCGGGGATAGTTGTGGATATTGGATTGGCAAGTATGGTGGTTGGCCATTAATGTTGAAGTTAGGTAGAACATTCCGGATAAAAGAAACAAAACTGATAGATATAAAAAATCAGTTCAGGAAAAATGCCGCTAAGGCAGTATTTTTTGGTAGGTTTATTACTTTATTACGAATTTTTGCGGGACCTTTAGCTGGAATTGCTCAAATGCCTTATTGGAAATTCTTACTATGTAATCTTGCCGGAGCAACTATTTGGGCATTTATAATGGTAAGTTTATCCTTTTTTGTTGGACAGGTTGTACCTCTAGAAAAATTAGTAAGTTGGGTTGCACAATTTGGTGTAGTCGCTTTAATTGTAGTAGTTGCTTGGATTTTGATTCCTATTTGCTTAAATTCTCTGAGAAAAGGCAATAAAAATACAGCTTTATAACTACTAGTCTGATAAGGTAAATAAAAATTTATAGAGACAAAATTCACCCCAAATTTACTAGACTTCTATCTTTCTGGGTATAGTAACAACCAAAGCGGTTGGCCAGAAAGGCATCTAAGCTAATCTGCTGCTTCATGAAACCTATACAAACCTAGACAGGCTTGCTGTTCAATTCCTGCTTCAACCAAGGGAGACGGCTCCTTCAAGTCCACAGGCGTTCACCGATAAGCTATCAGCATTTTTTGTCCAATTTTCGAGATTGATTGACCCATTCAAGTCCCTGTCCATAACTTGCCCACAATTTTGACAATGATAAACCCTTTCACATAGGGGCATATCTAGTATATTTGGGCAG
>JAKQYG010000030.1 GCA_023356515.1 Trichodesmium sp. MAG_R04
AACCGTAGACCTGAAAAACTCGAGGGGATACCAACAAGGTTGGCAAATAAAATGTCAAGCTCTCAAGCTCATACGCTATGCTGATGACTTTATCATCCTACATGAAGACATCAAAGTAGTGCTGCAAGCTAAAACCATAATACAGGAATGGTTAAACCAGGTAGGATAAGAGCTAAAACCAGAAAAAAACCGTATTGCTCACACCCAATTAGAACACGAAGGGAACAAACCAGGATTTGATTTGTTAGGTTTTACAGTGAGACAGTGGGAAGTTAAGTCAACAAGACTAGGGTTTAAAACACTGATCAAACCATCCTTAAAAAGTATTAAAACTCATTACCAGAAACTAGCTGGGATATGTGATAAATATAAAACAGCACCAGTAGGGGCATTAATAGCCAAACTGAACCCGGTAATTAGAGGATGGGCCAACTATTCTCATCCGTAGTCAGCAAAGAGACGTTCTACTCACTAGATAATCTACTTTGGAGAAGATTAGGTCGATGGGCCAATAGAAGGCATCCAAACAAATCTAGTACCTGGGTAAAAAGAAAGTACTTTCCACCTTATGAAACCAGAAATTGGATTTTAAATCAAGGTAAATATGTACTAAACCTTCATTCGGATGTACCCATTATACGGTATCATAAGATTAGAGGTAATAAATCACCCTACGATGGTGACTGGATTTATTGGAGTAATAGAGTTGGTAAATATCCCAGGGTAAAAACTAGAATAGCAAACCTATTAAAAAGTCAGAAGAATAAATGCACATCTTGCAGATTAAATTTCAGACCAACGGACAGAATAGAAGTTGACCACATCGTTCCTAGGTCTGTAGGTGGAGAAGATACATACAAAAACATACAACTTCTACATCGCCACTGCCACGACGTTAAGACTACGGAGGATTTGAAAGCAGCAAACTTTCTTAAGACTCTATAGGTTCAAAGTGGAATTTTTAAGGATGTACCTATGAAAAAGGACGTTTAGGAGAGGAGCCGAGATGAGGCGAAAGTCTCACGTCCGGTTCTGAAGACGAGCAGGTTCTATAGAACCCATTTGGTATCTTTTCCTTCTAGTGTTATACTAGGTAGCGATCGCCAATTATCATAAACAAGAGTTGGGCAAATGCCATATTCAAGTAGTTTAACAGAGCAAGAATGGGTTATAGAAAGAACAAACTCTTGGATGGAAAGATGTAAAAGCTTGACTAAAAAAATTGATGCGGACCCTGCAAAATGCTACCGCCAAGATTAATCTTTGTTTGATCCGACTAATGCTCAAGAGATTGGCGATCGCCTAATTTTCAGAGATACCAAATGGGTTCTATAAAGGGATTAATTATTCTGGAAATGAGCTTGCTTAGTTTAACCTAAATGGATGCCAACTAAGCAGTTGCCAGAAGCTAAGCTAGAAAAGCATCTACAAAAGTTTGAACAGTTGATTAGTATGGCGCAAGAATGAAGATGAACAATTTTATCCCACCAGATAGATTTTTTCCTTATCTGACCTGGCAAGATATTGAGACAATGCCAGATAAAGAAGATGTAGTAATTATTCAACCAGTAGGTTCTATTGAACAACATGGGCCTCATTTGCCTTTAATTGTTGATTCAGCCATTGCTACTTATACTGCGGGTAAAGCACTTGCCAAACTAGAGAAGAATATACCTGCTTATGCCTTGCCCACTCAATATTACGGCAAATCTAACGAACATTGGCATTTTCCTGGTACTATTACCCTTTCCGCTCAAACTTTAATGGCTGTTTTGACAGAAATAGGAGAAAGTATCTATCGATCTGGTTTCCGTAAGTTGGTATTTTTAAACGCCCACGGTGGGCAACCTCAAGTTATTGAGATTGTGGCGCGAGACTTGCACCAAAAATATGAGGATTTTTTACTATTTCCACTCTTAGTTTGGCGTGTACCTAATCCTTGTGAGGAATTATTGACGCAGAAAGAAATGGAATTAGGGATTCATGCTGGAGATGTTGAAACGAGTATAATGCTATCGATGTTGCCGGATGTGGTGAAAATGGATAAGGCCGTGTGCGAATATCCTCAAGGTT
Source organism: Trichodesmium sp. MAG_R04 (assembly GCA_023356515.1). GTDB lineage: Bacteria > Cyanobacteriota > Cyanobacteriia > Cyanobacteriales > Microcoleaceae > Trichodesmium. The sequence goes on from JAKQYG010000030.1 coordinate 2,074, forward strand.
TACCAGAAGGAAGTATGTTAAGTATGGAGGGAAAACTGCCTTTTGCTTGGTTAACACGAGAGTTGAGTCATAGTGGTGTGTTTGGTGATGCCAAGGTGGCGACTAAGGAAAAAGGCGATCGCATACTTGAGGCTTTTACTGATGGTTGGGTGCAGGTGATTAAGGATATTTATAAGTTTCGGCAGCCAAGTTAACGAAGTTAGAACTCAGAAGTTGTTTTGGTAATGGCTCGCTATGTTTTTTTAAGTGATATACTCAATATTTTTGCCATTTAAGACAAGAGTAAAAAAAAGGCCTTTAAAATAACAATTCCCATGAATTTTACTAAATATTACCGAAAAATTGGGTTTAAAGCCTCGCCCTTCTAGGGCGAATTTTTAGTTGATTTTTTTCACAGGTTATGTTGTGATGCTTTTTAGTTCACAAGAAATATATTAGTCGCGGGTGGGCAATCCGAGACAAAAAACGGACGGGTCGGCAAGTGTAAGACTACTGCCAAAGTAGCGGTAGCCTGTGAAACGTCAACCCCCCGAGGAGCTACGGGTCGGCAGGAAAACCGGTGCCTTTAGGCCTGGGGGGATTTCAACTATCTATTGATAACTTGATACGCCATTTACTCACAATATTTTTTAAATCTCCTGGCAACCAATCATCATATTTAGAATACACTGGTAATCTTTTAATTAACTGCCATTTTCTAGGCTCCAAAATTTTTACTAAAGCTTGATGATGGTGGTGAGGATAATCTGGGTTAACCTCATCTAATGGTCCTATACCTCCTAAGTCTCGCGCACCAATTTCTAAACAAGCTAATAATATTTCCGGTTTTGTAACTAAATTAGGAGGAACTTGTAGAGTAATAGTTGAAGGTAAAATTTTACTAGCGATCGCTACAACTTCTGGCAATAAACTAATCTCAAAACCTCTACCATTCCATATTTGTTGATTACCAGGACTGTAGGGTTGTAAAATAACTTCTTGAATATGGCCCCATTTTTGATGAATATCGGCGATCGTTTCTAAAGTTTCTTTCCAGTCAGCTACAGTCTCTCCAATTCCTAAGAATAAACCAGTAGTAAAAGGAATTTTTAACTCCCCAGCCCATTCTAATTGCTGTAACCGTAAATGCGGTATCTTACTAGGAGCATGTCTATGGACTGTTTGTAGTAATTTAGGGGTTATCTGCTCCAACATTAGTCCCATGGATACATTTACCTGTTTTAACTTCTTCATTTCTGACCTACTAAGTGGTCCTACATTAGTATGGGGCAAAAATTCTAAAGATAGAGCTAGTTTGCATAAGTCATAGATTAGTTGAAACCAAGCTTGCCTGTATTTACTCTTTGGATGTACTTCACCACTAAGAATTAAGACCTCTATCGTACCTTGATTTTTGAGGGATAATAGTTTTTCTTCTGCTTTTGATAGACTCAGCCAAGAACTTTTGCCCGGGTCCGAGCGAAAATTACAATAGCTGCAATGATTAAAGCACTCATAAGTAGGAACTAATGTATAAGCTGGACTATATGTAATAACTCTAGACATGGATAAACCATTAAAGTAGTCAGAAATATTGGTAGAATGACTGAACATATAAACTTTAGCAAAATTTGGCAGAGCTTGACTCTGTCCATTGCTAAATTTAATATCTAGAATCAAAAATATAATGACTTTGGCGCAAGCACTGGCACAAGAGTGGATAACTAGACTTCAAGAAGACTACCCAAACCATAGCTCAGATTTCCACAATAGTATTATTTGTTGGCTATTAGAAAATAATTCTAATAACTTAGATAGCCTTACTCCTGTCCAAAAAGAAATGGCATCTAAAGGAAGAGAGTTTCTTTATCGAATTCTCAGACAACGATATTTGGACGCTTCGCCAGAACAAGCTTATCGAAACTTGATGCAGCGCTTAGGTGGGTTAGTGATGCTGCGACAGAAAATACAAGCGTGGGTAAATACCAGTCGCGATCGCCAACGAAGTGTAATTGATGTTCTCCAAGAAGTAGTCCAAGAGATGCTCAATAGCGATCGCTACCTACAACAGCAAATGGCAAACATTACCAAATGTACAAAAAATCCCCATCTCCGAAACTCTTTACTGTTAGCTAATATAGAAGAATATTGTGTCAGACCAGTTCGTAATCAACCTTTACTGGTTTATAGATTTGTAAATTATCTACGTCGAACTCAAAAAGGTGGTTTAACTCAAGTACCCGTTAAAGAATGGGTCAAATTCATCTCAGAGGATATTAGTCCTGGTGCTACCGAAGATCGATTAAATTTGTTGGATGCTGTTGTAACATCGGAGTATCGAGATGTAGAAGGAATGGAACAATATCAACTTCGGTCTAAAGTTCAAGAAGAATTTGAGAAATATCTGGCGGAAAAAGTTGATCAAAAGGCCGCAGAATGGTTAAGACTTTATATTAGGGGTAATACTCAGGATGAAATTGCTAAAGCTTTAAATATACCTGTTAAACAGATATATAGGCTACGGGAAAAAGTTAGTTATCATGCAATTCGCGTTTTTGCACTCAAACAACAACCAGAATTAATAGCTAGTTGGCTAGAGATTTCTCTCAATGAGCATGGCCTAGGCTTGACTTCGCGTCAATGGCAAGAATATTGGCAAAATCTCAACTCTCAACAACGTCATTTAATTGAAGCCTTAAAATCAGGTGCGACTTTAGAGGAAATTGCTAAGAATTTAAACTTGAAAATTAATCAAGTTCTTAATGAATGGACTAAATTGTACTTGGCTGCTCAATCTTTACGAAACAATTCTAAGAACTAGTTTATAAAGAAAATATAAATAAAGTTTGTTTTTATGTAGAACAGGAATTATGCAATACTACTACATATATTGTATTTTTCGCAACTGTTTCAGATATTTGCACTATATTTAGTACCTTTGTGTAAGTTCTGGTAGAGTTAATAGTGTAAGCTTAAATTACCTTTAGGTAAACTACATCATAATTCTATTTTATTTGTGTCCAAAATTTACCGCTTTTTCGTAATAGGTTTGGATGCAATGCTCGATGGGCAAAAGTTTCGGAATTTATTTATTTCTAGTTATTTATTTCTAGTTTTTGAATTGTCACAACCTATTTAGGATTTTATATTATTGTCCAGGGGCAGTATATCTGCTGCGTGGCTAATACCAACTAAAAAATGCCAACTATAACAAAGATAAAGGCTTTAGCCTTATTCGGGTAGCAAAAAGTACCAGGCTTTCGGTGGTTTAGGATCAAAAAGCTAGTATTTCGGGCACTCCCATTCCTGAACAGTCAAGGGTCAAATATATCCGACCACCTTCTCTCTACGTTCCATGTTCTTATGTAGGGAGTTTATATGCAAACTCACTACCTACTTCCCTGCTTCTTAAAAAGACTTTTTCTGCAGACCCCAAATGTTTATACCCTACATTCCGCAGGTCAAAATGTAGTATATAAAACTAGCGATTGAAAGACTTGCCTGATAATAACTATGAAGTTTGTAAGTAAAAATATATATTACACGACCATTGATAGCTATTAGCAATAATAGAGTCTACAATACGACTTCTTCGTTAAAAAATACTTTTGTAATATTTTTGTGGTGCGAAATGTGAGATAAAAACTATCTTCATTTACCTTGAGCAGGAGTCAAATTCTCAGAGAAATATTAAGTATAAACATTTACTGAATCGTTGACTCCTATTGACCACTATAATTTTCTTCTTACTTTTTGACTTTTGACTTGTATTTTAATAAAACCAGGACTTACTCAGTTCCGCTATATATGGTGCATAAATTTGTCATTTCCAAAAAAAATTGCCACTACAATTAGTGCCGTTGCGTAAGTCCTGAAAACATTTTGTAATGCGGAATGTAGGTTTTATGGAACTTCTCTACTGGCAACATAGAATGAAGCAATGTTTAAGCAAAGCTATACAATAGCTGGTTCTTTCTGTGGCCAACGGTTAATAGTTTTACCAATTACTGCCATTTCCTCCATTAATTGATCGAACTTATCAGGGGTCAGAGATTGGGGGCCATCTGACAGAGCTTTTGCTGGATTTGGATGGACTTCAATCATCAGAGAATCTGTTCCTGTGGCAATAGCTCCCATTGCCATTGCAGGTACATATTCAGCTCGACCAGTACCATGACTAGGGTCAATCATAATTGGTAAATGAGTGAGAGATCGCAACACTGGTATTGCAGACAAGTCCAGAGTATTACGAGCATACTGACGGTCAAATGTCCGAATACCTCGCTCACAAAGAATTACATTTGCATTTCCAGCTGCTAAAATATATTCTGCAGCCATTAGCCACTCTTCAATAGTGGCTGACATTCCCCGCTTCAAAAGCACAGGTTTATCTTGAGCACCAACCTTTTTTAATAGGGAGAAGTTTTGCATATTACGGGCACCTACTTGCACCACATCTGCAACTTCAGTCAACTTTGGTAAGTCAGTAGCATCCATTACTTCTGTAATAATGCCTAGACCAGTTTTTTCTTTAGCTGCAGCCAACAAATTTAAAGCACTCTCACCATGTCCTTGGAAAGAATAAGGAGAAGTACGAGGTTTATAAGCACCTCCACGTAAGAACCTAGCACCAGCAGCTTTCACTCGCTGGGCTGTTTCTATAATCATCTGCTCATTTTCCACGGAACAGGGTCCAGCAACTACAACTAGATCTTGATGAAGGCCAAAAGGTATAGGTCCATCTGGAGTGGATACCACTACTGTACTAGCTTCCCCGTGACGAAACTCTAGACTTACTCGTTTGTAGGGGCGTTCAACTCGCATTACTTGCTCGATCCAAGGACTCATTTCCTGTAATTGTAATGGATCTAGGTCTGTAGTCTCCCCTACTAAACCAATAACAACTTTATAGCGTCCAACAATTTTTTCTGGAGTTAGACCCCAATTAGTTTTAAGTTCGTGACAAAGACGATCTATCTCTCCTTCTGGAGAGCCAATTTTTGTTACTATAATCATTGTTGTTTTTCCACTCAAATTAGATATAGGTTCAATTAAGATTATCTTGACTATAAGTTGGAATAGCAAAGTTATAATAATTTCTTATTAAAATCCTTCCGATGCAGAGGGATTGGCTCCCTTGGTGGGGAGTTCGGAGTGCCCCAGTTTACTGGAGATTTGAGTGGTGCTGGGTATATGGCTTTGTTGAACCTAGTAGCGGGTAAAGTCAATGGTGGCTGTTTGACCTAGTGGAAACACAAATAATGACTCTGATTCTCGAAGCTTTTGCCCAAGCCCAAGGAATTAATCAGGAGAATCCAGGGTTACTGGTATTGGATAAAGCTGGATGGCATATCACAGATAAGTTAGAAATCCCGCCGGGTTTGTTTTTAGAGTTCTTACCTGCTTATTCTCCTGAACTACAGACTGCAGAGAGGCTATGGCCATTACTAGACGAATCAATTATGAATAAAGTTTTTGATTCATATGAAGAGCTGAAACAAGCAATCTACTATCGCGCAGCAGAATAGAAATTAATCGGCTGTTGTCAGCTAATCAAACAATCAGAAATCTTGCGGGTGATAACTCAATTCCACTGGTAGCCGTCAACCATTACTTGCAATGTCTAATTAACTGGATTCTATATGAGAAGACAATAAAGGATTCCCTAAAGTTACTGATAGGAGCTTCTGGTTTCTCGCACACCTAACCTCCGGGATTGACACTTAGAAAGTCTTACGGTCTCTCCAAGGATTAAAACTGCAAGTCCTGCAGCCAAAATTATCTATAACTCCCCATCTTGAAGACAGAGGATTCTTACATGCATCATTAAACGACTCTACAGACTCCTCTACTAAAAGGCTCTCAAGCCCTTATACTCCCATTATAAAATCGGTATTTTGGAGAGTCCTTATACAAAGTCCTGTCTTTTCTATATATTATAATACTTTGGATTTTATCCACAAACTACAAAATAAAGTTTAGGAGCATAATCTAGAAATGAGACTTTGTTCATCTCTATATTATGCTAAATTGTGGAAAAAAATTAGCTTTTTTATTTAGCTTCTTTCCGGGCTTCTCTTATCCTTTGAAAGTTAGTTCTTACCTCTTGCCAACCTAATAAGCTACCTTTTTTATTTTCTTCCCAAGATGCTGAAAAAATACCATAACTCAAGCCAATAACACTCAAAGCAAAAAAGCCAATACTAACTAACAAAACTGCTTGGTTTGGCAGCGCAAAAAGCTCATTTATAATGATAAAATAGCTCAAAACAAAAGTTAACAAAGCTAATAGTAGAGGTGTACCAGATAACAATACCATGCGGCTTATCATCCTCCGACTAACTACTTCAGGAATAGAACTTTCTCCTCTAACTGTTTTACTCTTTTGATTTACATTAGGAGAATTGTGTTTTTCTATAACCTTTGTTTTTGGCAAAGAAAATGATTTCTTGCCTTGCTTTTTCCTGCCTTTAGTAGGCTCAAAAGGTAAGGGTTGGCGTGATGATTCCGGGGACATAAGTTAATTTTTAACCTCTAATACCAAGACGAGTAATTAATGTTTTATAATGCTCCTGGTTTTGTTTCTGGATGTATGTCAATAAGCGCCTACGTTTACCAATCATTTTTAGCAGACCTCTCTGGGATGAATAATCTTGTTTATTATTTTTTAAATGAGTGCTTAATTTAGTAATTCTTTCTGTCAGCATTGCTACTTGAACATCTGCTGAGCCTGTATCTGTTTCATGGGTTTGATACTCACCAATAATCTCTTGTTTACGCTGTTGCTTAAGAACCATATATTAATCTTTTCCAAAATTACTACAGCCTATGATTATATCATATATCTTCATATATTCACTCTAAGATATACCCCTAGAAACCTTTTATAGTTGACTAGAAAGGCTCAGCCAACTAATAGCTTCTCGAATCCAGTCTTCCGCATTTGTATTTTTGGACATATTAGCATCTTTACTAACGACTTGCAATGATTGTATTACTTCTTGACCTGTGTATCCTAAAGCTAACAACGTCATTTCTACCTCTTCCTGAATAGCAGGCATAATTCCCATTGGTACTGATTTAGTCAAGCCTGCATCTTGTCGCCACTGGGCCAATTTATTTTTTAATTCTAAAGCAATACGTTGTGCTGTTTTGGCTCCTACCCCAGGGGTTTTGGCTAATACACGTGTATTTCCTCCGATAATAGCTTGAACTAAGTCTGGTAATTCTAAAGTATCTAACAGAGCGATCGCTAATTGTGCCCCAATGCCACTGACACTTACCAATTGACGAAATAAGTCTCTTTCTTTAGAAGTATCAAAACCATATAAGACTATCTGGTCCTCCCGTAATTGTTGGTGGGTAAAAACTTGGACCTCTTCTCCTGGGTGTAAACTTTGAGTCAACCTAGGCAGAATCTGTAGCTCATAACCTATTTGATTAACCTCTAAAATTAGAGTTACGCGAGGACTACTGCCTTTATGAACATCTACTACTTTGCCTTTCAGGTAGTCAATCATTTAAATTAATTCAAAATTATTTGAGAACTATATACTAACTCCCTCGGCGGGAATTACCGTGCTCTTCCAAAGGATAGCGCCGTGATAAGAGCCGGTTGTTATGTGGGTGATTTGTCCTAATCTTCTAAATACTTTTTTAGCATGGTCAGTTTTTACCCAACGGCTAATTAGCTAAGTCAGGATTACATAAGTTTTTGCCAGACGCAGCTTTTTGAATGAAAGGCAAATCTGAGAATATTAAGATTTAATGAGACAATAATATTTACAAGGGTATTGGGACTTAAATGTAAACTCAAACCCACTCTAGCTATGTAGAATCAAGATTCAAGAAAATGTTAAAAAAAATTGTGGCCTTATGTTTAGCAGCGATCGCTCTGACACTAGCAGGTTGTGTTTCTGTAGGCGGTGGACTCCAAAGCTTTGTAGATACAGCAGATGGTTACGAGTTTCTTTATCCCAATGGTTGGATTGAAGTCAAAGTTTCTGAGGGCCCAGATGTAGTCTTCCATGACCTAATTGAGGCTACTGAGAATGTTAGCATAGTTATTAGTCCAGTGGTTCAAGAAAAAACTTTGACTGACTTGGGTACTCCTACCGAAATAGGATATAAACTTAGTAAAAATGCCATTGCACCAAAAGACTCAGGTCGAGAAGCAGAATTAGTCAATGCGAAAGCACGAGAATATAAGGCTAAAAAATATTACCAATTGGAGTATGAGGTTAAATTTGCTGACGGAAGGGAACGTCATAACTTAGCAAGTGTAGCAGTTAGCCGGGGCAAGCTTTTCACTATGAATATTTCCACTACCGAACAGCGCTGGCAAAAAGTGAATGATAAGTTTCAGCAAGTTATTAATTCTTTCTCTGTATATTAGGGATTAAATTTATCAGAAAATAAGATTCAGAAATAGGGTATAGAGAATAAGCAAAGATACAATTATTCATCACTGAGTTTGTTGCCATTCTTTTAGGAAGATTATATGAATAATCTGCCGCTGTAGTCAGCTTTTCATCTTTAGCCTTATTCTAGTTTAAAGATTTTAGTTGCTTCGGAAGTTTCTTAATACTTATTTTACAAATATATCTACAAATATATCTCAGTAATGGTGAAAAAATATTGCGATATAGTACTCGAAGTATAGCACTACGGGTAAGTAAGAAGTCAGAAGTAATCTCTGACTGCATTTCAGCATTTAGTAATGTCCTAACCTTTGCTTCGAGTGCTATATTTGCGATATTACTGAAGAATTAAAGTCTTCAAAAGAATTTTATACTAGCGTGCTCTGAAATATGAAAATTCCTAGCTTAATATTAGCTTCATCTTCATCAGCAAGACTTCGATTGTTAGAAACTGTTGGTATTAACCCTATAGTTATGCCTAGTAACTTCGATGAATCAACAGTTAAATTAACAGATCCGAGAAAATTGGTAGAAATATTAGCCCAGGCTAAAGCAGAAACAATAGCTAAGTCTATAATGGTGCGACTCGTTGGCCACTAAGCCAGTTAAACTGGGTATAAATGGCCATCCCAAACCAACATATGAGGACAACCTCGGTTTGTGGGTAACTCTTATATCCTTGGTGGTGAAATTCCATCCGCCTTGTTGTTGGGTTGACAGCATAGGCCACACGGTAGCGACTGAACATCAATCCGTGAAGCTGGCCTAAATGGGGTCAAAGCTCTAACTACCAAATGAGTGAGATTTCTAGCAGAGGCTGATATGTGGACAAACAGGAAGGTAATTAAATTCTCGTCAACGGAAGCCATCCCAAAGGTAGCTGTGGGATGTAGGACGAAAGTCAGAGGGCCATCGGATATAGATCTCATTATGTCTATATGAACAACCATATCGAGCCCTCCGGGAGATTTTACCCTGCTAAATCAGTCGAAAGAAAGGAATAAGGGAACGAGGAAACCTCTCTAAGACGCCTAAGAATATAGGTCGAGAACTTAGGAAGCCATTCAAGGTAAATCTGCACAATTGGATGCAGGTCTTAGGGAGAGTAGGATTGGGTAAAAAGCAGAAATGCAGACGTACCCACTGTTAGACGTAATGTAAGGTAATTATTAGCGATGAACAAAGCTAAAACACTAAAAAGAAAACTGGGAAACCCAGAGCCTTTTTTAAGTGTGGCATGGGATACAGACGATATACCGTCCAAAGTCAGTGTAAATCCAAACTCCAAATGGAAGGACATAAACTGGAAGCGGGTTGAGAAGAATGTATGTAAGTTGCAAAACTTAATTTACAGAGCATCCAGCCGTGGTGAAATTCGCAAGATGCGTAAGTACCAAAGACTTCTGACCAAGAGTTATTACGCTAGGTTAATAGCTGTTAAACACTTAACCCAGGATAATCAAGGTAGGAAAACTGCTGGGATAGATGGAATTAAAAGTATATCCCCGATGCAGCGATTCAACTTGGTAGACTTATTATATACATGCCATCTCAAATCAAGTCCTACCCATAGATTCTGGATACCAAAACTGCGTAGGGATAAAAAACCCTCATTAAGCATACAAACTATGCATAACAGAGCGTTACAAGCTTTAGTAAAGTTAGGTATGGAACCAGAGTGGGAGGCGTACTTTGAGCCTAATAGCTATGGTTTTAGACCAGGTAGGTCAACACATGACGCCATTGAGGCTATATATGGAAGCATCAAACAAAAACCTAAGTATGTATTAGATGCTAATGTATCCAAATGTTTTGACCAAATTAACCATGATGCATTGCTAGGAAAAATTGGGCGATCGCCATACAGGCAATTAGTCAAACAATGGTTAAAGTCCGGAGTACTAGACAATAAAAAATTCCAAGGACCCCTCTTGTTTCCCTCCCGGGAGGGTATTGAGGCAGGTACAATAAAGGGATGGACAATATCACCTCTACTAGCAAACATCGCCTTGCATGGCATGGAAAAGTGCTTGAATAATTTTGCCGAAACCTTACCAGGGGATAAGCAAGCTAACAAATATGCACTATCCTTAATACGCTATGCTGATGATTTTGTAATTCTACATGAAGACATTAAAGTAGTGTTACAAGCAAAAACAGTGATGCAAGAGTGGTTAAACCAGTTAGGATTAGAGCTAAAACCAGAAAAGACTAAAATTGCCCACATCTTGCAGGAATACGAAGGGAATAAACCCGGTTTTGACTTCCTAGGTTTTACAATCAGGCAATGTCAGCTAGAATCGAATGAACAAGGATTAAAGACGCTGATTAAACCATCTTCCAAGAGTATCAAAGCTCATTATCGGAAGTTGACGGATATATGTGATTCTCATAAAACCGTCTCCACTAAAACTTTAATAGCTAAACTAAATCGGGTAATAAGAGGATGGACAAAATACTTCTCAACCGTAGTTAGTAAGAAGGTCTTCAAGAAATTAGACCACCTCCTAGGTAAAAGGCTATGGAGATGGGGAAGCAGAAGACACCCAAATAAGCCAGCCACCTGGGTAAGAAAAAAGTATTTTCACTCTATTGGAACCAGGAATTGGATTTTCAACAATGGCAAATATATACTAAAGCAACACTCAGATATACGCAATATAAGGCATATCAAAGTTAAAGGTAATAAATTCACCCTATAACGGAGAATGAACTTATTGGAGTAGCAGAATCAATATAATATCCAGGTATAAGGAAGGAAGTCACAATGCTGTTAAAACAGCAAAATAACAAATGCGCATCTTGTGGGTTAAGCTTTGGAGTGTGGGAATATATTCAAGGACGACCAGATCATTCCCTGGTCTGGAGGCGGTGACAACACCATAAAAAACAAGAACACTGCTGGACCGACATTGCCACGACCCAAACTGCCAAGGATTTGAAAGCGGTTAAGCACCAGGACTCATTAGGTCCTAGGTAGAATTTTAAGGATGTACCCATGAAAAGGGACGTTTAAGAGAGGAGCCGTGATGAGGTGAAAGTCTCACGTCCGGTTCTGAAGACGAGCAGATCCTATAAAGGACAACCGGAAATGGGTTTGCTTAGTTTAACAAAGACAGCTTATCTGAAACATCATCATACTTGATCTTAGGGTGTGACTCAGTATTAGTTATTGAAGACCAAATTTATGGTAAACCTGCTGATAGACAAGAAGCGAGCTCTCGTTGGAAAAAAATGCGTGGTCAAGTAGGTCAATTATACACAGGTCATGCTTTAATTGATTTGTCCCAAAATAAAACTATCGTGCTGTGTCGAATGACTCAAGTTCATTTCTCCCTTGTTAATGACCAAGAAATAGAAGCTTATGTTGCGACTGAAGAACCTTTAAAATCTGCTGGTTGTTTTGCCATAGAAGGTAAAGGTGGTTTATTTATTGAAAAGATAGAAGGTTGTCATACAAACGTAATAGGTTTGAGTCTACCGTTGTTCAGAGCTATGCTTAATAATCTAGGATATCAGATTAGTAATTTCTGGTAACATCAACAAAATATAGCCTTATATTGTTCGTTGTGGATAAAACCCTTGTAATTTTTTAAATTGTCTACCTATATTTTATAGATTTAAGTCTTTAGGATAGCCAAAAATTGAAAAACACTTTTATAAGAAAAACTCAAAAATAAAATTTTTTCTTTAATACCATTGACATATTCTTATTTAAAAGGCAAAATCAAGCAAAAGGCTAAACCAAAAGAGGAAGGAAAGTCTTGTATAAAAAACAATAGATTCTATAATGAATCGGCAAGCAGCAAAACTATTTTTTTTACACTAATCAATAGTAATCAAATCGTATTGTGAGACCCATGAAAATAGTATAATCAATGCTTGTGAAAATAGTATAATCAATGCTTGTGTGACATTATACCACTTGAATCTTAATACTCGAAAGAGGTTGGGGAACTCTTTAGATATTCCCCTTTGAGATTTTAAGTATAGTTGCATAACTAATAATTCCCCTTGCTTCAGTGTACGGGGAACGTTAAAGCAGTAAAAGCTTATGCATATCTAATTGCTAATCTACTAAATTATCTAGAGGTAAGTTATGGTTATTGAGCAAGTTCCTGATGTAGTATTTAAAACCCGTGTCCGTGATGAGTCTGTCGAAGGGCCAAACCCTTTTCGGTGGCAAGATAAAACTACCCAAGAAATTTTTGGTGGCAAGCGTGTTGTTTTATTTGCATTGCCTGGCGCTTTTACACCAACCTGCTCATCTACTCACCTGCCACGCTATGAAGAACTATACGATAAATTTAAAGAACAAGGAATAGATGAAGTTATCTGTTTATCAGTAAATGACGCTTTTGTGATGTTCCAATGGGGTAAACAGCAAGGTGCTAAAAATGTATTCCTACTACCAGATGGGAATGGAGAGTTCTCTCGCAAAATGGGAATGTTAGTAGAAAAGTCCAATATTGGTTTTGGTATGCGTTCTTGGCGCTATGCAATGATTGTCAATGACTGCAACATTGAAAAGGTATTTGTTGAAGCAGGCTTTAGTGACAACTATGGTGAAGATCCATTTGAGGTATCTGATGCAGATACGGTACTAGCTTACCTTAAAGGTATAGAAGCACCAAAAGAAAAACCAGCTAGATTAGATTTCGTGGGTTAATCTGGGCCTCCTAATAGACATTTCCAAAAATGCCGATTTTGAAAGGGGAGGGTAAGGATTTGAGAATCTTTTCTGGAGATATTTAATGTACATTAAGCTGAGATAAGTAATAAAATAGATAAAGAAAAACGCTTTACCTGTTTAAGTATAGCAATTAAATTTGATTTGTGAACTGCAGGGTTAAACTCTGAAATGGAAAGCTAAAGCCTTTGCAGTAAAGCAATCTTTTTAAATTGCTATACAGTATCGCTTTTTAATATTATCCTAACAGAACTGACACACCTAAACAAAAAATCAGGTTTATTGCCCTGATTGTTTTTTTTCGCACTAACAAGACTTTAGGAAACAATAGCTTAAAAATAAGGTCAAATCTTTGCACAGTAACATTTTCACATAAAACTAATCTCAGACTGAAACATCCTGAGCTGTTGTTTGATCATAATATTTATACGATGTCAAACTTAAAAAATTTCGGGAGGAAAGTTCCCAGAAGATTTACCGCCTGGTAAAATAACAACACGCAGGTTTCAACCCGCAGTAAAAGTCTGCTATACCAGTAGTGGGGCATCAAGCCCTAAATGTTACTATAAGAAAATGATATGATGCTAATTCTTCAATGCTTTTAGCTCAAAAATCTATTCCACTACTTCTAGCTTGACACGCTAGTAGCATAGTAATCAAGAACAAGGCTTGTCGCTATGAGCTCTAGCTAGTGCGGTGAGATTCCGTCGGATAGGAGACGGGGACTTAATTTCTTACGACGGTTGAAAGCAGGTAATGCAGCTAGAAAAGTGATTTATTGCTCTCACATTTTGAGTAAAATCACTGGTGAAAGCTAGCTAGAAAATGTAAGTTTACAGGTAGATAATAACCTATGCCGAGAAGTTTATAAATCTGTTGACAGACTTGAAGAAAACGTCGATTTATCCCGTTTTCGGTAGATTTGCCACAGAATCCAGGGTGTTTCAACCCCTGAAGATATGAATGAGGGATTGAATTATATAGCATAAGCCAAAAGGGTGAGGAAAGACAGCGCTTTCCATTTTTATAAGGTATACCCACGTTAGCAAAAGCCCACACTACATGACTTTCATCATTTACCCTGTACATTATTTGCCCGAAATCTGCTGTATAGGGATCAAGTCAGAAGTTGAATTTGCAGTACAGAACAAATTTGAGAGGCATGAGAATGTTCTAACTGCTCTAACGACCACTGTATTATTTATGTGAACACTCAAATAATGACTACTGAAACTAGACAAAAAAGGATAGGAGTTTTTGACAGTGGGATAGGTGGTTTAACTGTTTTAAGAGAATTATATAGACAGTTACCCAACGAATCTATTCTTTACTTTGGTGACACAGCAAGACTACCTTATGGAACAAGAACTACCAAAGAGATTTTACAATTTGTAGATGAAATTGTTGAGTGGCTAATCAAAAATGAGGTCAAAATGGTATTGATGGCTTGCAATACAAGTTCAGCTTTAGCTCTGGAAAAAGTTAAATCGAAATTTGATATCCCTATTCTAGGATTGATTGTACCTGGAGCTAATGCTGCCGTAAAAAAAGGAAAAAGAATAGGGGTTATTGCGACCCCTGCAACTGCTGCTAGCAATGCCTATCGTAATGCGATTTTAAAAGCAGATGCTTCTGTTCAAGTTTGGCAAGTTGGTTGTCCCTATTTTGTACCATTAATAGAACAAAATCAGCTACATGACCCCCACACATATGAGATAGCAGAAGAATATTTAATACCTTTAATGCAG
>JAKQYG010000300.1 GCA_023356515.1 Trichodesmium sp. MAG_R04
TTCGCAGCATCAATGGCCCCTTCAGCTGCGCCAGCTCCAATCAGAGTATGAACCTCATCAATAACTAGGATAACATTACCCGCAGAGCGAATTTCATCCATAATTTTCTTGAGACGTTCCATATTGATGTTTATTATTTGCATAACCCAGAAACTCAATTAGGAATTATTTCTACGGATGAATTTTATCGTCGTCTGAAAGCAGTTTTTTCAGTGCTAGAAAAAGCTGCTGATGCTGGTAAAATAACTGCTTATGGCATAGCTACTTGGCAAGGTTTTAGGGTGCCACCAACAGATTTAAAACATATTGACTTAAGTAAAACTAAATCTATTGCTCAAGAAATAGCTGGGGGAAAAGGCGATCGCTTCCAATTTATCCAACTACCAGTTAACTTAGCAATGCTGGAAGCAGTTATTACTCCTACTCAATTTGTAGATGGCAAAATTTTACCTGCTATTACTGCGGCAAACGAACTGGGAATTAAGGCGATCGCCAGTGCTTCTATTGCTCAAGCTAAAAATCTCAAGCAGTTTCCCCAAAAAATTATGACTGCCCTTACTGAAAGACTGAAAACAAATGCACTATCTGCTCTCCAATTTACCCGGAGTGTTCCTGGTTTATGCTCGGCTCTGGTGGGGATGAAATCTCCTGGCCATGTGGCGGAAAATTTAACATTAACGAGTATTCCTCTATTAGATGCTGCTGACTTTGCTGAGTTGATAGGTTGATAGGTTAAATCATAAACCTATAGGACTTACCTATGAAGGTTATTGGTATGGTATGTTTTGCTGACGCAAAATGGAAAACCCTAGGGCAACGGACTAATGCTCTATATATAGTACCTTTGCCTAAGTCCTGAGCCTATATATAAGCTAATGCGCATTTTAAATGGGTATTAGTAAGTTAGAATTGAGAATTTAGAAGGGTTTTTCTCTGAACGAGGCATACAAAAATAAATCGTTTAAATGCACAAAAGCTCACATGGGATTCTACCTTGGTGAGGTACACCTATCCTATGCAAGATGCCTGCACTGAGAATATTTAGCATACATCCGCACGACAAAATATAGTACATAAAGAGGGGAAAACTTGAGTAAGTATTTAGACTTATAGTATGGGGTAGGAGGAGGTCACAAATCAATAGGTTAATAACTCACGCTCACTCTATTTTTTTTGTGATGTGGGTTAAAAAGCTTACCCCAAAATAAGTTTGAACTTGCTTGTGACTCCTGCCCTATTCCGTGAATGCTTCATATAATAATATCAAGTTGCCGGAACTCACCCATAGACCAATTCAAAAATTGCCAAAGTTTCTCTATCACTTGAGCGATCGCAAAGGGTCACGGAGTTCTATGGCATCTTAATCATTGCCTAGTGGTTAATTCTGCTATTATTTATCCTTGATTATTATAGAAAACTCTAATCTAGAAAACCCATCAAGCCTTCATTATCAATCTGATTAGAAGCAACAGGACGATTCATCATTTGTTTACTAACTTCTAGATTATTAGTACCAATAGGACGAATTCCAGAAGCAGACATTGTACTATGAACTTTTAATCCACTAACTACTATTGGACGAATTCCAGAAGCAGACATTGTATTTTCAATTTGAAGACCAGTTGAAACTATCGGACGATTGGAAATTGTTCTATTATATTTAAGATTAGTTGTACCAATAGGACGATTTCCAGGTAATGCTAATTTTCCTGAATCTTGAGTCCTTTGTGTTTGTCTTGTTTCTACTGGTTTGGTCTCTACTTGTAAAGTGGTGCGTTGTTGAGACCCTTGCTCTAATTTTGTTGGCTGACTACTTTGAGTATTAAGTTTGGTACTAGTATCAGTAGTTTGATTAGTTTCTGTCATAATTCCATTTATACTCATAATTTAACATCTCCATCATTAAAATTGGTTTATTTTAATAAATAATCAGAACCACTACTTTTTGCTTTTTGGCCTTCTGAGAAGAGTAATTCTTAATTTTTAATAAACCTGTAGCTATTTTAACCATATTTAAAGAAAAAAAAAAGTTTTGTTAAAAAATACAATATTTGCAATATAGTAGTCCTGTTATTCCGTCGGACTAGAGGAGCTTTAAGGATAGGATACCTTTCTACCCTATTTTTTATATTTAGGGTTTGCTGATTGATTCTTGAAGCTTTGGCAGATAAAGACTTTAGCCTGAAGGATACTAGAGTTTAATGGAGAAGCCGATCATGTTCATACAGCTATGGAATACCCACCCAAATTGTCCATATCTCAAATAGTCAATCATCTTAAGGGTGTTTCCAGTAGATTATATGGGGCAGCAGCATATAAAAAACTGGACAAAACCTCTCTTTGAAGTCCTTCATATTTTGTGGCTTCAGTTGGAGGTGCACCACTTGAAACTTTTAAAAAGTACATTCAAATTCAATTGTCTCCTTAAAAGGGGCAGGCTTTAAACCCATTTTTCTTCTAAAAATGGTCAGGATAGCTGTCTGAAATTAATAACTGATAAGTGAAATGACGATACGAACAAACATTCCTACTCTTATAGCTCTTGACTTTGATGGCGTTTTATGCAATGGGTTGATTGAATATTTTCAAACGGCTTGGCGTACTTACTCTCAAATTTGGCAGCTATCGGATGAAATACCTAGTAATGATTTGGTAGAAAAATTTTATCGGTTGCGTCCTGTTATTGAAACTGGTTGGGAAATGCCAGTTTTGATTCGGGCTTTAATATTAGGTATTGGGGAAGAGGCTATTTTTCAGGAATGGCAGGCGATCGCTGAAAAGATTGTTATTGAAGAAAATCTAGCTGGAGCAGAAATAAGTCGTTGTTTGGATCGTACCAGGGATGAATGGATAGGAAAAGATTTGGAAGGGTGGTTGTCTTTACATCAATTTTATCCAGGGGTTGTGGAAAGGTTAAGGGAGTTGATACTCTCAGAGGTCAAACCTGTTATTGTGACAACTAAGGAGGGAAGGTTTGTTCGTTCCTTGTTGGAAAAAGAAGGTGTTAATTTACCGGAAGTGGATATTATTGGTAAAGAATCTAAACGTCGGAAATCTGAAACTCTGAGAATTTTACTGGCAGAACTAGGTGTGGGAACAACTATTTGGTTTGTTGAAGATAGATTGAAAACTTTACTTTCTGTACAAAAACAATTAGATTTAAAAGGGGTAGAATTATTTTTGGCAGACTGGGGCTATAATACTCAGAAAGAACGAGATTCTGTGACTCAATATCCACCTATTCGTTTATTGTCTTCTGCTCAGTTTTGTCAAGATTTTTCTAAATGGAAAATTTGAGGGGCTGCTAAACATCCTAACTTCAAGAAAAGGGTAAATAACGGCTACAGTGGCAGTGCTGAGTTTATAAAATAGGAAACGAAAATTATTATGCTAGACTTAACAAAACTAGCACAACAAATGCAAGGGATGAGTCAACATCTAACGAAAGAAGCGATCGCTGCTCAAAATAGATTAGATATAGCTCAAAAATTATTGGAAGAGGCAAAAAATGAACAAGGAAAGTTATTAGAGTTAGAGAAAAGTTGGTGCGATCGCATACTTTTTAATCCTGCTATTCCTATAGAATCTTTAGATATTTATCCTCTAATTAATCCTCCTCCCAAAAATCATACGGTATTTGCTACGGATGGTTCTCAAATAGCACCGAGTCACCATGAAATTGCCTATTGTTATTTGTTAAATATTGGGCGAGTAATGTTGCATTATGGGGAAGGTCGTTATCCCCTTTTAGATAGTATTCCAGAAATTTTTTATGCAGCAGAGGACCTTTATATTTCTCGACAATGGGGTATTAAAACAGAAGAATGGATGGGTTATCAACGGACTATTTCTGAGGCTTTGATTTTGTCTGAATTGGGTTGTAAATGGGTGCAAAATAATTCTGATCAGTTGGCTTCTCCAGTATTAGCAATGGTTGATGGTTCTCTGATTTATTGGTTTTTGGAATCTTTGCCTTCTGAAGCACGAAATAGAATTTTAAATCCGATTTTAGATGCTTGGAATAAGTTAAGGTTAGCTGGTATTCCTTTGATAGGTTATTTGAGTGCTTCTCGCAGTAATGAAAGTTTATCTTTTTTACGTTTGAAGGCTTGTATTTATGATGAACCTGATTGTATCAGTAATTGTCCGAATGTTGGGTTAGGGGGATTTGGTTTTACGGAAAAAGCTCCTTGTCAGTCATTTGAACCGTTGCGAGACGTGATATTTTGGAGTTCAATATTGAGACCTGGGCAAAGAAGTCCTTTATGGCAATCTTCGGCTAGAATTTTGGATTTATACGGGGAGAATACTATTTATTTTTGTTATGTGAATGTGGGTACGGAGGTTGCTAGAATTGATATTCCGGAATGGGTGGCTGAGAATGAAGAAATGTTGGAGTTAGTGTTAGGAATGATGTTGGCTCAAGTGCAAAAGGGTTATGGTTATCCGGTGGCATTGGCGGAAGCTCATAATCAGGCAGTGGTTAGGGGTGGCGATCGCGCCAGTTTTTTTGCTTTGTTGGAACAGGAAATGATTAAGGCTGGTTTGAAAAATGTGGGAACTTCTTATAAGGAGACTCGGAAGCGGGGTAGTATTGCTTGATTTTTCAGATTTGTGATGAAATAATTTTGAATGCTTAGACATAGTCACTGATCTCAGAGAACAATATCCGTTGCTAAATTTGGATTTAGCAATGAGTATTGCTGATGAGATGAACATCAAGTACCCATAAGATAGCAAACACAAAACTCCTTACCACATATTTTCAGTAGAAAAAGAAGGAAAACAAACTCAAGTAGCAAAAACCATCAAACTTGCAAAAGACCTAGAAAAAAAATCTTTATAATCAGCTACCGTTAGTCATCTTTAGATGACTTCTGCTATGAGCCAAGAAATTTATTTCTTGGCGGTTCCAGAAAAGGTTCTCAAACCTTTGAACCGCTGTTCTAAAATCGGTCTTGAGTCTCATGGGTTAGCGGAGCTTTGCGTTAGCGATCGCCTAACTATTTTTATTCAAAAAACCTTTAGTTTTCCAAGTCAAATAACCTTTATTTTAATTGAAGGATATTTCAATTGGTCGGTTAGATATTTTGATAATAATCTGTGCTTAACTTGATAAATACTTTGGCCTATTTTAGAAGCAATTTTTTTTAAGAAGTTCCACACTAACATTGCACAAGCAATATGATTCTCTTGAATTATTCGCAAACGACACTGACACGCGTCCTAAACCTGTTAATTGCTTAATTTATCTGTGAAATTATTCGATTTTCCATCGAGTTTGAGATTCAAAGTCTACATCATCTTTTGATGATGGATTTAGGTTATTAGTAACCCACATTCCGCACTTCATATTGTATTACAAGAGGTTACAAGAGAATATCTATTTAATTAAGTAGAATTACTTATGGTCTTTAGTCACTTCAAGTGAGATCATAAAACTGATAATTC
>JAKQYG010000301.1 GCA_023356515.1 Trichodesmium sp. MAG_R04
TATTAACCGGGCTAACTTAGGAATGGAAGTAATGCACGAGCGTAACGCTCACAACTTCCCTCTAGACTTAGCAGCAGTGGAAGCTCCTTCTATAAGAGGTTAATTCCTAACTGTATTAATTTAATTTCAAAAAAAGCTCTCCAGATGGAGGGCTTTTTTTTATTTGTCAGGACTTACACAAATTCCCCTTGAAAACGCCATATGTAGGGGCTAACGGCAGTTTCAATTTTCCAAAACTTGTTCAGTATGGAATTTTGCCCCAACCTACGGGTGGATTGCTGATAGACAACTCCTGTAGCTTCGGCGATAGTCCTTTAGCCTTTGCTTAAATTTTGGCGATGGACCCTCGATTAATGGACCTTACCCTATTATAACAAATCCGGATATAAAAGCAGGCTTGTCCCACCGCCGAATCCGTTGTTTAGTAAAGGCTGTAATATTAAAAAATATCCTTTCACTAAAGCATTAAACCTGATATATAAGGTCACTCCCGAACTTTGAGGAGAAAAATTTAACCTCTAAGAAAATTTAAGTTGACTATTAATCCTGATTAAGAGATAGAAACCATGTTATTGAATAGTATCTTTGGCTTAAAGAATCACATAGATCAGCAAACCCTAATTAGAGGCTGCAAAAGTCTTTTTCAGGAGATGGGAATTCACCCCTAACATCTCCCAGGATGAGAAGTAGGGAGGCCTTTATGCAAGGTCCCTACAGAGGAACTCTCAGGACCAAAAACTGGACACTTTTTTCGCGTTTTAAAATGTTAAAACTTTTATGTGTCAATACTTTTAGATTTAATCAGTAAACCCTAATTAGATTTTCATAGCTTCAGTAATAAAAGCTCATCTAACTGATCGTGATAAGTAAACCGATAAAGAATGAAGGATATTAACTATGAAATCTAACTTTAAAAACAACAAACTAGATGCAAACAAAAAAGTTGATCAAAAATCACCTCATCCTTTTTTACTAGCATTAATTTTAACTGGTATCTTAGCTACTGAAGTATATCCCAATCTTAACGAAACAGCAATTGCTGCTGTTAAAGTTCTTCAATCTCCCCAAGGAGAGACAAAAGGGAAAATTATTTCCAAAACTAATAAATTTGCTAATATTTTAAAATCTGTAACAGAGACTAAGTCTTATACTAATACAGAAATATCTCAATCTTGTTTACAAACTAATAAATACTATTTACTTGATATTAAACAAGTCTCTATTAATGAGAATTTTAATGATGTGGAAAAGTTTAATAAACCTATTTCTAAAGAAACTGAAAAAATTGCTAATCAAAGTAAAAAAATACCTAATTATATAGTTGAAGCTGTTCGCCAAGACTTAGCTAGTCAAATGAGTATTACAACTGAAAAAATAAAAGTTATTAAAGCTACTCAAGAGACTTGGCCAGATACTTGTTTGGGATTAGCCCAAAATGATGAGCTTTGTGGCCTAAGATTAGTAGAAGGTTGGCGTCTTGTCTTGTCTAATTGCAAAGGTAAATGGGTTTATCGTACAGACAATTTGGGTAAATTAATTAGAGTAGAATCGAAAAAATAGAAAGAGTTAAGCGTAAATATCAATAATTTAGTTAGTTAGTTAGTTAGTTAGTTAATTTAGTTTAACTGGGGCGGAAGGATTCGAACCTCCGAATGGCTGGACCAAAACCAGCTGCCTTACCGCTTGGCGACGCCCCATTCCGTCAACATTTACTACTATAACACTTACACCCAGAAGTTTGTCAAGGGTTTTTTCCATAATTTTGATGTTTTGAGTTAATATTGCAGTCCTAAATTGGTTGTGATAATTTTTCTGATAGTTAATTGGAGCTGAAAACTTTGAAAACTCTGACTACTGACGATTGACTACTGACTAATGACTACTGACTGCCAGAAAAATATTACAAATCCAATAGCATTGCTATATAAGCTATGCAGGTCAAATAAGAAAAAGTAGTCACATAATAAATCGTATTAAAAAGCCAGCAGGGCAAAGACCATTGACTTAATCAAATAATAATGAAGCGGAACCAAAAATAGGCCAACAATCAGAGAATTATTAGGTTTTATTAGATTTTTCTACATCCATAGCAACGGAAGCACAAAATGGGAGCCATGACAATTTTTCAGCTATGGGAAAAATTTTAACCCCAACTGATCTTACTTGATTAAACTTTTTAACTCCCGCCAAATAGAAGGCTGACTGAAGGTTGACACCGGATGACTGAAAATTCCCTGAGTAGGGCTGAACAAAAAAGCTAATATAAATAATCCAAATGATACTAATACAATTGCTGGACCAGATGGCAAATTATAGAAATAGCTAATATACATCCCACTAATACTAGATAAAATTCCTATTCCTACTCCTAATATCATTACTTGCTGCAATCTTTTCACTAATAGATAAGCTGTAGATGCTGGTGTAATTAATAAAGATAAAACTAAAACTACTCCTACTGCCTTAAGACTGGCTACAATTGTTAAACCAATTAACATCATTAATCCCAAGTTTAATAAATTTACGGGTAAGCCTGCTGCTTGAGCGCCAAGGGGGTCAAATGTGTAAAATAACAATTCTTTATACAATAGCACTACAACTAATAAAATAATCACACCAGTGATTAATGTATCCCGGACGTCTCCAAGAGTTATCCCGAGAATATTGCCGAATAAAAAATGATTTAGGTCTATTTTATTGTCTTTCTGAATAATTGTAATTAATGTAATTCCTAATGCAAAGAAAGCAGAAAAAACTATCCCCATTGCTGCATCTTCTTTGATCGGCGATCGCGTTCTAATTAGATTAATTAAAAGAGTACTAATTATGCTGGCTATAAATGCCCCGATAAATATATTCGCTCCTATGGAAAAAGCAATAGCTAATCCAGGTAATACTGAGTGACTAATTGCATCTCCTAGTAAAGCTAATCTGTGTACCATTAAATAACTGCCAACCACTGCACAAATAATTCCAACTATTATTGCTACTAGGAGCGATCGCTGCATAAAACTATATTGTAATGGCTCTAGTAATGTTTCTAACATTCAGTGTTTATTTTTTCTTTTTGTCTGTTTGATTATTTTAATTTTATAGCAAAAAATAGAATATAAGTCAAAAGTATTGACACATATATACCTCAAAAAAGTAAAATCCACTGTAACTGATACACTTAAAACAGTTGCTAACCAATAGCATCCTTTAAAGCATTCTGAGTCATAGCAGCGATCGCCTGATCAGTCGCCTTCGGTAAATGATAATACTTCCCACCCGACTGCTTTGCCAGCTCCTTTGCAAACCCAGTCGAAACAAACTTATTCTCAGTATCTATCATCAACAACTGAATTCCCAAACCCCTAATCTTAGCACCAATTTCCAACAACTCCTCCTTAATATTCGGCTTCTCATCATCCAACATCGGTTCGCCCAAAGAACGAGCCAAGGGAATATTCCCCCGCCCATCAGTAATAGCCACAATAACCACTTGCCCTACATCACCAGAGTGCTTAGCATTTACACCGACTCTCACCGCCTGAGTCAAAGCATGAGCCAAAGGCGAACCCCCACCACAAGGCATTTTTTCCAAACGTCGTCGCGCAGTAGTTATAGAACGAGTTGGCGGCAACAACACTTCCGCCTGTTCCCCCCGAAACGGAATTAACGAAACCTGGTCTCGACTCTGATACGCCTCCGTTAACAACTGCATCACCGCACCCTTTGCCGACTGCATTCTATTCAAAGCCATCGAACCTGAAGCATCAACCACAAACACAACCAAAGCACCTGCCTTTCTTGCCAACCGTTTCGCCCGCATATCACCCTGCTCCACAATTACTCGACGGTTCGGTTGACGTTCCCTTCTAGACTTTTGATAAGGAGCAGCAGCCCGTAAAGTCGCATCTACAGCAATACGTCGCACCTTACCTTTAGGCAACATTGGTTTTACATAACGCCCCCGATCTTCAGAGAAAATCATACTCCTACTGCCCGAATTACCCTGACGGTTTGCCATTTGAGCAAAATACAACACATTATCATCCAATACCACCCCCTCCGGATCAAACAGAAACTCTTCCGGAATACTTGCCTCTTCTTCCTCTGGAGGTTCAGGGTTTTCCTCATCTTCCTGTTCATCTTGTTCCTGATCCGACTGGTCTTCTGGGGGAGGTGGCGGTGGTGGTGGCGGCTGTTGTTCCTCTTCCGGCGGAGTTGACACTATTGTTGCTCGTGGCACAATAACTAACTCCACTGCTCGGCGTAAGTCATCAGCATTAACAGTTGTTCGTCCGTCCAACGCCGCCGATGCCTTAGCAACTCGCACAGCAAAAAGTTCTGCCCGATGTCCTTGTACTCCTCCTCGAATTGCTTCTTCTACTAAATAGAGTATTTGTTCATGGGTGATCACTACCTCTTTTACCCATTCCCTTGCTAACAGAATTTGAGTTTTGAGATTATCTATATCTTCCGTGTATCGTTCCAGAAAAGCTTGGGGAGAATTAGCATAATCTAAAGCTTGTCCTACTGCTTCCACTCGTTGGTCTAAACCTAAGACCATATCTGCTGAGAGAGCGATCGCTATTCTATCCAGTAAATGTTCTCTTAAGGGCCCTTCTTCTGGATTATAAGTAGCAATAAATAGAGGTTGACAAGGATGTTGAAAACTAATACCTTCGCGCTCTATCTGATTTTTGCCTTCTGTTAAAACCGTTAGTAATAGATTAGTAATATTATCATCAAGGAGATTAATTTCATCTACATATAATACTCCTCGGTGAGCAGAAGCCAATAATCCTGGTTGAAATACAGTTTCCCCCTGTTTAACTGATTTTTCCACATCCACTGAGCCCAATAACCTATCTTCTGTCACTCCCAGAGGAACTTGAATAAAAGGTGTAGATATAACTTCTGTAGATATTTCTTCTACTGTAGGGTTGGAACACTCTTCTAAAAGTTGCTCATCCCATTCTTCAGGATACTTGGGATTACAATTGCTAATAGAACCTTTGACAATTTCAATAGGAGGTAAAAGGGAATGTATAGCTCTAGCCATTACAGATTTCGCTGTACCTCGACGGCCAGCAATGGCTACTCCTCCCAATCCTGGATCTACTGCTGCTAATAATAAGGCTAGTTTTATTGCTTCTTGTCCAACTACGGCAGCTAGAGGAAAGTTGATGATCGTGGAAGGCTTAACAACAGGCATAGTTTCAATAGTTTGATTCTTGCTTTTCAGCATATCAATTAATGGGACACATTTTTCAAGTCTGGGTAGGCGATCGCTTCAAATACTTAATTTTCTATTTCTCTTTAAATTAAAGCTACATATTCATACGATTAAACTTTTTAAGTTGTAGGTTATACATTCATTATAGTCAAATTTTATTTTATATATTCTATGCTTATAAGTAGCATAACTT
>JAKQYG010000302.1 GCA_023356515.1 Trichodesmium sp. MAG_R04
TGTCAGTTTTCCCAACGCGCCAACTTCTAACAATTCTCGACCATCTAATACTACTGGAACTTTTACCCTTATTGTATCTTTAGCTTGGGCAGGAAAGAGTAGAAATACTGATAGTAAACTAATGCAAACTACAAGGGCAAATCTAAACTTATATTTCTGAAGTCTTGCCATATAACTACCTGTATAGAATTAATTTTATATTTGAGGCAGATCGTATTAAAAACTGTATAATATTACCATATATTTTGACATACTCCTGACCTTGTCCTTAGGCAACAATATGGGCCATAACCGCAGTTTTGACAGAGGTGATGCCCTCCCCCTCTTATGAAGAAATTACTACTATATGTTCCTCTCTCAATTCTCTGTGGGTGTAGTAACTTTTATGCTACAGAAAATCGATTATACTTACCTATCACATCACCCACTCCGACCTTTATTGAATGTCCAGAAAAACCAGTAATTCCTCTGGATAAAACAGAGACTAAATCTTTATCTTTAACTGAAAATATTATCAAAATATCCGATAGTATTAACTCTGAAAAACATCTTAGATATAAATTTTATGCTAGAACAGGCAAAGATTTTAACTATAGAATTACAAGCAATGTTTGTATTTGGATATTTTCCCCAGATACAAAATTATTACAAAGGCGCGAATTAATTATATCTGCACAGAAAGATTCTCCCATTTCTGGAGAACAAATGTTTATTGATTTACCTTTAACAGGAGAATATATTGTGCAAGTTTCCAGTCCCACTGAATTCGTGGAATTTAATCTCGAAATGAGTTTAAGTACTCTACCAATATCAGAATCTTCTATAGTTACTTCAGAAAACACAACATTAACTTCTCAGTCAATATCAAAACCAGAAAATACTGAAACCAAAAATTATGTTGAAGAAGTAGTAAAAAATTATTATTCAAATTTGAATCAAGGTAAATATCAGCAAGCTTGGAGTCAACTATCAGCAAGTTTTCAGAATAATCAAAAACTACATCCAGATGGTTATAATTCCTACTATGATTGGTGGTCAGGAAGTAGTAATATTCTGATTCAAGATGTTCAAAAAATTAATATAAGTACAGATACAGCTATAGTAAATGTGCAGGTAAAATATAAAAAAAAATCAGGAAGAAATTTTATTCAGTCTTTGACGTTATTTTTAGTATGGAATTCTGCAAATAAAAATTGGTTAATAGATACCGTTACACTTAACGATTCAACAAGATGACTTAAAAATGGCTTTAAAAGAACAATATTGGCGAGAAAGTGGTTATTGGATAATTGATTAGGGATACATACAATAGTAATCCTATTTTATTTGTGCCCAAAATCTTACCGCTTTTTGGCATGGAGATTTGGGGCAATGGTCAATGCTCTTGTTAACAGTAAAACTCATCGAGACCTAGACGCAAATAGTCCCCTACTGCCAATACACTATGTTCATACTGCAGTCGGGGGCTTTTCAGAATAAACCTTATCAAGTTTATTATCTCAACCCCACTATAGAAACCTTAGCAACAGCAGCGATCATACGCCGGGATATCAATGAAGCGACTGCTAATGCTTCTGATAAATTTGTAGATTTCTTGATTCAACTAGAACAACAGAAAGTATTTGTGCAATATGATTTTCGTCCCACCTCTGGTAATATTGATTTGCTCTCAGTTGTCAATAGTCCTTGGAATCAGAATATTCCTGGCGCTCAGGTTAATCCGCAAATTTCTGCTTTAGCTGCACCACCACTATCTGTTTTGGGAGAAATTAAAAGGTTGTGGCAAAGGGTTCAGTAAAATAATAAATCAAAAGTAAGAAGAAAATTATAGTGGTCATAGAAGTTAACAATATAATTAATCTTACTGACAATTGATTATATCTAACATCACACCTATCACCTATTTATACTACCTAAATATTTGCCATTAATAATTAAAGATAAGCTTATAGTTAACAGCTGATATTTATTTAACTTTCTTGTGTTTAATAAGAAGTTACAAAAGTAGTCAACCAAGTTCCCGGAGCAAAAGCCATATTAATTTTTGCTCCTTTATCTGTATCCTGCAAGAATAATAGAACACCATCTTTTATCTGTGCTTCATCTGCTTGAACATATTGTTCTTCATTTTCGGCTATATCTTTAGTTACCCGAACATACCAATAGTAACGACCATAATTAATCGGTTCATTATTACTCACTTAAATTTTACTCCTAATTAACTATACCAGAATTGCTGGATTGTAAGTCTCTATGGTGATTTTGTCAAGCTAAACTTAAAAAACCATAATTATGATAAAAAATTAATACAAAATTACCTATTTTTTAGTGACATTAAAAAGTTGAAAAATCAAAAGGAATATTCAATAATTTATTCATCAAAAATAGCATTAGTTAAATCTGCATTATCAAAAGATGTTTTTGATAACTTCTCCAACTCAAAAACAACTTGAAAAAACAAAATTACAGCCAATCCTAAAATCACTCCTGAACCCAAAAATAATAACAATCCTTTGACTTGATTTCCTACAAAAAAATAGACAATACCACTAGAGCCAATAACAGCAGCAACTCCAGCTAAAACAGCAGCAATAATTTCACTCTTAGTATTCGTAATAGCAATGGCTACAGCCCCTGTTCCAATCAAAGCAGCAACCCCTGTCATTTCACCAGCAATAAAACTAGCAAAAGCACTAGCAAGAGTAACAGCGATCGCTGCTCCAGCACAACGGGTAATCAAATTCCAAATTTTGCTCCTACTTTGCCCAATTCTCGCACCTCGAAAATTGCTCCCTATGAGGATAGCATCCTGAAAATTGCAACCTCTCAAGTCAGAACCGTTAAAATTAGCTCCTGTCAAGTCTTGGCCTTGAAAATCACGATGTCGTAGGTCTTGGTTAGAAAAATTTAAAGGAAGTTGATTCATGGTATTTTATCAGTAAGAAACAATTAAAAAGTAGAGTAGGTAAAGATTGAGTTCTTAATTTCGAGTCTAGAATTATATTATCGATATTTATCAATCCTTTGTTTTATCCTATTACTCGCTCCCAGATTGTAAAACAAATTGTTTAAATATTCTGATTTCTATGCATTAATTTTATATTTAGGTCACACTTCAGTTATTAGGTAATTAACAGAAAGGGAAATAGGAAAAAGAGTTAATTAACTTTACTTAACTCTCTGTAAAAAGTGCTGTAAATACTGAGTAGCTAGATTTATCTAAAATATCGCCTAACTTTTAACTTTTGCCTTTCATGAAGTAATATTAATCTTGCTCTAAATGTAAATTACGCTTACCTGTACAGATCCAATATATAGGAGAAACTAAACCAAAAGGTCGCCATTTTTTCGAGCTTACTAATACAGATGCTACCCCGCCGCGATCGCGATAAATTTGCTCAGAATTTGGTTTAAAATATTTATTTTGATTTCTTGTCACACCAAAAGCAGAAGTTGTAAAATATTCCACATTTCCCATTCCCAAATTTTGCCAAGATTCTAATCTTTTAAAAATAGTAGGAAACCTGGCTTCTGTCAAAAATTTTGCTCTGTGTCTATTGCCCCATAAATCTGCTAATTCACACTTAGTTAATACTAGAGCAATTCGCCATTTTTGACTAAAAATATTCCCACTTGCTAATGCTACTAAAAGTTGATCAAGCCCTCTAGCATATTCTAAGTCTTTGCGATGAGTTGTACCGTCAATCATTAACATAATTCCTGTGGCTAGAAAACAATCATTTAAGTAATCTCGGAGTAACTGACTATTTGTTTCTTGAAGTACATCACTAAAAAATTCTCCAGAATAATCTTTGCAGCTAATATCTAAGTTTAAAACAGTTTTTGAAAAACTTGAATTATCTGTTTTTTTTAGAACAATTCTTAAACTATAATCCTTAATTTCTAGCACATCACTTGCTAAACGAGTTGGTTCGATTTGTAACCCTTTTTCTATCAAATCCTGGGCTTGCCTAATTAAAGATTCTCCGTCTTTATTTACTGGAGTAACTAACTCAACTGAACTCGAAATATCCGCATTTGGCCACCTAGCCAAAGCAGCCATATAAGTTGTTTTTCCAGCAGCGCGATCGCCTATTAATCGTAAAACTCCAGAATTATTTTCAACTTTTAAATTCTGATTACTTCTCGGCTTGAATATAGATTTTAACATTCTAATAATTAATAACTTTTAAATGGATGACTTTTAACTTTTAATGTACCGACCTTTACTTAACCAGTACAAAGGAGAAATAATTCCATAAGGTTTCCATTTCAAAGGTTCCCGTAAAATTGAGTGGGAACTGCTTAATTCATCTGTACGATTTGGGCGGGGGTCATTTCGATGCAAAACACCAAAAGTAGATATAGCATAAAACTGTAAATTTTGTTGAGGAATACGCTTTTTTAAAATATTTGTTGTTCTTGGTAAATGAACTTTAAATATATCTAATTCTGGGTCAAGACGACCAGGCCATATTTCTCCTCTTTCACATTTACTCATTGCTATAGCTAGGCGTAAATCTTGAGTGCGATCTCTTTCATCTATTAAGTCAATAAATTTTTCTATTACATTACTATAAAATATGTCATTTTCTGCTTTCCATTTATGAAGTAAAATTAGACAACCAAGGTTATCTTTAATCATACATTCATCAAAAAATTCTTGATGTAAAGTATTAGAAATTCCACTTTGTAATTCATTAAAAATTTCCCCTGGGTAATCTCGGACTACCAGGTTAATTTCTTCTGGTTTTCGTTGCCACCAATGTTTGATTTCTATGTGAAAAGAATATAAGGGTAAATCGTAGAAACTTTGAATTTTAATTCCATCAATAACGGTGGGCTCTAAAGAGGCACCATTCAAAATAATATTTTCAGCTTTACTAGCTAAATTTTTAGCATCATTAGTAATAGCTGTAATTTGAAAATTAGGATTAGTTTTTTCCGGCCAATAAGCTAATCCTGCTAGATAAGTTGTTTTGCCTGCGCCAGTAGGTCCAATAATACAAATATTCCCCATTATTGTTTGATTAAATCTCTAAATTTTTAGGTATTTAAACTATACAGTGCTACAGGGTTTAGGTACACTAATGCGGGCAAGATTACTCGCACTACATGATTTTCACTGTTTACCCTTTATATCATTTGCCCGAAATCTGCTGTGAGACTATAAGTTTAGTTAAGTATGATTTTGAACCCAATAACAACAATAATAATAATATTGGATTTTACCAATTTTCAACGATTGATAATAATTTTATAGGATTATGAATATTGCTATGATATTACTTAGAATAAGTTAGTAGTGCTTAACTATTAGATTGATTTTTCACATATTGTTTAA
>JAKQYG010000303.1 GCA_023356515.1 Trichodesmium sp. MAG_R04
CAGATACCTCTACAACTCATGCAACATTCTATATAAAAAGGTTGTTTAATGTTTATTTTGCTTCGTGATAAATAACTACCACATTCAGGACAAAATCCTGCTTTACTATCAAATAGACAAGAGTAAAAAGGACAATTCCCATGAAAATAATTAATAGCAGTAGTAATATGTTGGCCACAAGTGGAGGAGCTGACCATAAGATTTGACTGTACAACTGTGATAAAGAAGCAATCAGCCAAATTATCAAAAATAAGATAAAACTGAAACCTAAAATTAATGTTAACAAGCGAGAAGTAGGCATTGACTCAAATCAATTTATTGACATTCTTCCGACCCTGCTTTACAAGACAACGACGGATTTCTTAAGATTACGATATGGACTTTCTGCTTCAATATACCCAATTCCGGTATTTACTAATACTTTCAAAGTTATTATGTCAAATAATTCTTTGAAATTACTTAATGGTCCAAGTTTTCAGTCAAGCTAATCTAGCTTTTGACTTTTAAATTTTGACTTTTGACTTCTCTAACTTTCTCCGGATGGCTATTAAAATTTTGCGTGCATCTATGAAACCATTTAAAAGTTCAAACCTACCACAAAGAACACAAGCAACCCCCAAAAGCTCTCTCGAACCTATTAATGAAAAAGGTTTCGGAACATTTGGAGGTGTATATACACCCTCAATTTTGACAATCCTGGGTGTAATTATGTACCTCCGCTTTGGATGGGTATTAGGTAACGTAGGTTTATTGGGAACTCTATTTATTGTTACTCTCTCCACAAGTATTACCTTTCTCACCTCCTTGTCAGTTAGCGCGATCGCCACAGACAAAATAGTTAGAGGGGGAGGAGCATACTATATGATTAGCCGGTCTCTGGGTATTGAAACAGGTGGTGCAGTTGGAATACCCCTTTATTTTGCCCAAGCTCTTTCTGTTGCCCTTTATACAATTGGTTTTGCAGAGAGCATTGTAGATACTTTTGGGAGCTTTAACCAACTTTATGTAGCTTTAATTACCACCATAGCTATAGCAGTATTGGCCTTGACCTCGGCAGAAATCGCTATTAAAGCCCAGTATTTTATTCTGGGAGCGATCGCCTTATCCCTAATTTCATTTGCATTTGGACATCCTTTAGAAACAACAAGTATAGACATCTTTGCAACTCCAGGCCAATCTAGAGAACCCTTTTGGACCGTTTTTGCTGTTTTTTTTCCAGCAGTAACAGGAATAATGGCAGGAGTCAGTATGTCTGGGGACTTGCGACAACCTAAGCGTTCTATTCCTATAGGTACCCTAGCAGCAGTTGGTACAGGATATGTCATCTACATGGTATTACCAATTGTGCTGGCCATACGTGCAGATCCAACTACCTTAATAGAGGATCCCTTAATTATGAAAGAAATGGCTTTTTGGGGACCAGCAATTTTATTTGGAGTTTGGGGAGCAACTCTTTCCAGCGCCATTGGTAGTATTTTGGGTGCCCCCAGAGTCTTACAAGCTCTAGCAAGGGATAGAGTTTTACCCCGTTGGTTATCTTTTCTCGGTAATGGTAGTAAACCTAATGACGAACCTCGAATTGGTACAGCAGTAACTTTAGGAGTCGCTATTGCCACAGTCTGCATAGGCGACTTAAATATTATTGCCCCAGTGCTGACCATGTTTTTTTTAACAACATATATGGTTTTGAACGTCTCAGCAGGTATAGAAGGCTTCTTACAAAGTCCCTCTTTTCGTCCCACATTTAAAGTCCATTGGTCACTATCAATGCTGGGTGCCCTGGGTTGTTTAGTAGTGATGTTTTTGATTAATGCTGTAGCTACAGTTATTGCTGCTGTAATAGTGCTAGCAATATTTATCTGGCTACAAAGACGGGAATTAGAGACCACTTGGGGAGATGCCAGGCGAGGAATATGGATGGCCTTGGTACGGGAAGGGATTTTGCAAATTGGTAAAGAAGATACTAAAAATTGGCGCCCTCATATTTTAGTTTTGTCTGGAGTACCGAAAAAACGTTGGCTATTAATTCAGTTTGCCGATCGCCTAACCCATAACCGAGGGATCATAACGGTTTGCAGTGTTTTGCCCAGTTCCTCTCGTGATGTTTCTCAGCAGAGCGATATGCAAGAAACTATTCGTGAGTATGTTGAAAAACGTGGAGTACATGTCTTGGTAAGAGTTGTAACCGCTACAGACTTTTTTGATGGAGCAAAACTTCTGATAGAAACTTATGGTATTGGACCACTGACACCGAATACAGTAGTACTGGGAGATAGCCAGGAACCTTCTCGTCGCGATCGCTACTGCCAGTTAGTTGCTCACATTCATAAAGCCAAGAAAAATGTAGTAATCTTCCGGGAAAATAGCAATCACGACCTTGGTAAATATCGTCGAATAGATGTATGGTGGGGTGGTTTACAAAATAATGGTGGCTTAATGTTACTTTTGGCCTATTTGTTGCGTACAGATATTGATTGGCGAAATGCTGAAATCAACTTAAAACTAGTAGTTCCTGAACAAACAGCAGTTCAGGCAACCCAAGCAAATGTTGATAATCTAATTCAAAGTTTGCGAATGAGTGCAAGTTCTCAAATTTTGGTCTCTCAAGGCCGCTCTTTTTATAATATTTTGCATGAGTCTTCCCAGAATGCTGACCTGATTTTTCTTGGTATTCGGACTCCAGGGGAGGACTTTACCGAGTATTATCAAGATTTACAGTTTAAAACTCTTGGTCTTCCTAGTACAGTTTTTGTTTTGGCAGCTCCAGGTTTTTCTTATGGTGAAGTTCTAAGTGAGCAATAATTGAGGCTAGCTGAATGAATCTAGAACCTTTATGATATGTCAGTTCTATATAAAATTCGATTGAATACTTATTATAGAGTTGGGGAAGAAGGACTTCTGGGTTCCCTCACTTCAGATTTTTCCTCATAAGACTTCCATTGACATCTGTAATTATATTTTAATGACATTATGATCACTGATATAGTTATTCCGAATAAGAATGGGATACTTTTTCAGCTAAAACCATTTCACAGCAAGAAAATCTTGTCTCAATCTAAATCAGAATGACTATATAAAGCTTTTTTCATTTGTTTACCACTAAAAAAAGTGTTTGACACCTTTTTGATAAATGGGCAGATAATTTTAATCTAAAAAACTGGCAATAAGCAATAAAATAGACGTGTAACTTTCTTGAGTAATGATTGCGGGTATTCCCAATTATCTCCCAGAAATAATTAATTACAGAACTTTGGAACTTTATAAGGTAAACCTATCCCGGGCAAAATGCCTCCACTATAATGTTTTCATCACTTACCCCGTACATTATTTGCCCGAAATCTGCTACATTTATAATCCCTGCTGCCTTATTTTCTCAAGATTTTTATTGCCCATTGCCTATTGCCCATTCCCTGTCTTTAGTAACGGACTTTTTATGCAAACCCTAATGATTGTAATTTAGATGGATATTATAGAAATAGCCATTACTATTAATACATTCTAGCGCCTCTCAAATGTAGTTATAGAAGAATTTAACTCCTGACTACTAACTGCTGAATTCAGTATAGTGGCCAATTCATCCATTAATTAATCTTTACTCAAAAATGACTTGATATGATTGACAAACTCTTCATGATCCACTACTGGTTTAGAAATATAACCGTCAGCACCACTTTGCCTCAAAAAATTTTCTCGATCACCTGACATAGCATGAGCTGTTAATAATATAATTGGTACTTTAGGTATCGTAGGATCAGACTTCAGAAGTCGAGTAATTTTAATCCCATCAAAAGCTTCACCTTTGTAAAGGCTATAAGTTAGAGAAACATCCATTAAAACCAAGTCTGCCTGCTTTGAGCTAACAATTTCAACCACCTCTTTCACATCTTCTGTATACTTAACAGTTAAACCACCTCTTTTGGTCAAAATCTTGGAAAAAACCTTAGCATTCACTTGATCGTCTTCTACTATTAAAATAGTACTCATATAATTGTCCTGCTAAATACCTATGAGTATAATAACTACTCTTATACAGTTTAGACTAAATTCTATAAGATAAAATAATAATATTTAATTTGTTTTAAGCAAAACAAATTAACTATTCAACAAAGGCTTCTTCTACTCATAAACCGCCATAATCTGCCGTTTTTCTGATACTTTATTATCATTTAAGTTATCAGTAATGCTACTTTTGCGGAATTCCCTAGTAATATACCTAAAATTTTTCTATTAATTACTGTACAGCAATTTTTAGGATGGTGAGGTATAGTTTAATACTAATTTATATTCCCTATTTCTTCCCTCTTCTATATTCATTATCTGAAATACTAACTCATGGCCAAACAATTAAATTTACTTTCCGGAAAAGTTATTACTACATCACTCCATATAGAAATGCAGCAATCATATCTTGAATATGCCATGAGTGTGATTGTTGGCCGAGCTTTGCCAGATGTTAGGGATGGACAAAAACCAGTTCATCGCCGAATAATATACGCTATGCACGAACTTGGCCTCACTCCAGATAGACCATTTCGGAAATGTGCCAGGGTAGTTGGAGACGTTCTGGGAAAATATCATCCACACGGCGACCAAGCTGTTTATGATGCTATGGTGCGGATGACTCAAAATTTTGCCACTCGTTATCCATTGCTTGATGGCCACGGTAACTTTGGTTCCATTGATAATGACCCTGCTGCCGCCATGCGCTACACGGAAAGTCGCTTGGCATTAATTGGCAATGAAGGTTTACTGACCCAAATTGGTGAAGCTATAGTTGACTTTACCAACAACTTTGATGGTTCTCAACAAGAACCTAAAGTATTACCAGCACAATTACCATTTTTATTACTCAATGGTTCTTCTGGAATTGCTGTAGGAATGGCGACTAATGTTCCACCACATAATTTAGGTGAGGTCGTCGATGGCCTCATTGCCTTAATTGACAATCCTAATATTTCTGATCAAAAGTTATTTCAATTAATTCCTGGGCCTGACTTTCCTACTGGAGGGGAAATTGTCAGTACAGATGGAATTATTGATACTTATACTAAGGGTCGAGGTAGCATCCCCATCAGGGGTGTAGCAACTATTGAGCAAGTACCCACAGGTCGTGGACGACGCACAAAAACAGCTATTGTGGTCACAGAATTGCCTTTCCAAGTTAATAAAGCAGGTTGGATTGAAAAAACAGCAGAGTTAGTTAATGCTGGCAAGATAGAAGGTATTGCTGATTTGCGGGATGAGAGCGATCGATCTGGTATTAGAGTTGTCATAGAGCTAAAACGTGAAGCTGACCCTAGTGTTGTACTCCATCATCTTTATCAACATACTGACTTACTTT
>JAKQYG010000304.1 GCA_023356515.1 Trichodesmium sp. MAG_R04
CAGCAGCGTTTTTTGCTGGTTTGTGGGGTGTAATTCAGTTTTGAATCCTAGTATCATAAAACAGATAATTCCAGATTTTAAGAGATAATCTCAGATTTTAGCCAACAGTTACAAACCCTTCAACGAGGGTAAACGTCTAAGAGCCAGAATTCAAAAAAAGCATATAAGCTATGAAAAAAAGTCACTTGATAATTTAGGATTGTTTTTGACTTTAATATTGTTATACCAGATAATCAGCATATTTTCAAGATTTCCTAATATTTGTCCGACTTTGTCCAATTAGTTCGACTTCAGTCGTTAACCCCGTTCCTCAGTAGGGACGTTGTATGAGCAGGGACGTTGCATGCAACGTCCCTGCTGTCTCCTAGGAGAAGGGTTAGAGGTGGGTTCCCTACTTCTTAAAAAGACTTTTTCAGCAAGCCCTGCTTATTAAACACCCATTAAACTAAGCTCTTCCGCAAGAGCATCTATAGTGAAGCGAATTTGCTCCTCCGTATGATTACAAGTAATAAAAAAGCGTAGTCTAGCCGCATTTTGCGGCACAGATGGGTAAAACATAAATGGAACATTAATACCTCGCTTAAACAAACTTTGGGATAAAATTACCGACTTAATAGATTCACCGACAATAATAGGTATAACCGGAGAATCTTTACTCATACCAGTATTAAGTCCCCGCTCATGAGCACACTGCAAAAATAGTCGCGACCTTTCTTGTAGTTGTGCCACCCTTTCCGGTTCCCTCTTCAATAACCGAATAGCAGCTAATACTGACGCTGTATCTGGAGGAGAAATACCTACACTATAAACAAATCCTGGAGAAGTATATTTAAGATATTTTACCAATGCTTTACTACCAGCAATATAACCACCGCAACTAGCAAAAGACTTACTCAGAGTACCCATCCATAAATCAACATGATTAGGGTTAATCCCAAAATACTCACTAATTCCACGACCATGTTTACCAAGAGTACCAATAGAGTGAGCTTCATCTACCATCAGAAAAGCCTTGTAATGTTTTTTAATCTCAATAAATTTTGGTAAGTCTGGAATATCACCATCTGTACTATACACACCTTCTATAGCAATAAGTACTCGCTTATAACGATGGCGGCGATCGCGCAGTAACCTATCTAAAGCTTCCCAGTCATTATGAGGGAAAGCAATAATAGTTGCTCCAGATAATAAACAACCTTGGAAAATACTATTATGGCTTAAAGAGTCATGGAGAATTAAATCATTTTGTCCAAACAAATGACTAATAGTAGTTACATTAGTAGCATGACCTCCAACATAAAGAATACTATCTTCTACACCAATAAAATCAGCAATTTCTCTTTCCAGATCCTGATGTAAAGGCTTTTCTCCTGATAATAACCTACTAGCAGAAACAGAAGTACCATAACGATTAATAGCTTCCTTTGCAGCATTAGATACAAAAGGATCGCCACACATACCCAAATAATTATAGGTAGCATAATTTACCAGCTCCCTACCACCAATAACCGTAGTATTATTATTAACCCGTTCTTGAGGTATAAAGAAAGGATTACTAATACCAGTAGTATTAATATCTGTTAATTGCTTTTGCAGTTGTAGATATTCTGGATAGAGGTCAAAATTATAATATTCTAAAGGAATTTCTTCAGTTTCCGTAGTTGGATTAGAAGTTGAGACCTCAACCTCATTTTCTAATTTTTTTTGAATATTTGGCCCAGTATCCTCAGAGGTATCTTCTACTAAATATTCAGCCAAAGATTCAATAGTGGGATAATCCAACAATAGGGTAGGAGGAAGTCGCCGACCTAGAAGATTTTCTAATTCTCCAGAAAGATTGACCACTTCAATAGAGTTAAGACCATAATCACTAAAATCTCGCTCAATATCTATTTCATCGGTACCAATTTCTAGCCGTTCGGCCAATTGGGATACCAACCAGGACTTAATATTTTCTCTGACTGGAGATAACTGTGGGACTTGCAAGGCAGGGTCTCGATCATTTTTCACTAAAGACATATGTTGGCTGTCTTGCTCATTCATCAGCTGGTTCAACAGTTTCATTGTTCACTCCTGCACCACATTAAAATTACTTATCACTCAGTTTTTTCTAGTAGCTTATAGGCAATGAAACATAATTGGAGTCAAAAAGTCACTCTAGAAAATCAGAAATCAAATTTCTGAGTTATGGGGAGTAACTATTGAGTTGTAACAATTACCTGAAATAGCCAACTATTTCAACTGATTGACCACCCCAAAAAAAGATTGGGGAAGGCATGATGGTTATTGTGCCATGATATTATACGAAGTAGGGAGAACCAGCCAGGCTCAACTAAGAATAGAAAAAAACTTACCCAAAACCATCCTCCCTAGGGGTGAACAGCTTTTTACTCCTACAGATGATGTATGATTTGAGATTTTGTCTAATGAAATTTCATCAGAAAATTGAGTCTGAAGCCTTAAAATTCTAGGTTGGGTAGAACGGTAGTGAAATCCAAGCCTATAATCATAGAATCTATGACCTAAGCACTATTTAAATATTTTTAGAGTTCCGGCTAAAAAACCTTCGCGACAAGCATAACGCTGAACCTTTCCACTAGAAGTTTTAGGTATAGCTCCCGGTTTGAGCAACAATATCTGATAAATCTGTAAATCATGATTTCTTGACACAAAGCGTTGGATAGATTTAACTAACTCCTGAGAATTAGGGGTTGAATTTTGACTTCCACGAAGAAATTGACGAAAGTTACGTTCTACCTCAGCTACTACTATTAAACGTTCTTCTCCTTCGACCTCTACAGAAAAACTAGCAGTACAACTTGGCCTAATCAGATGATGACTTTGCTCAACTGTCCATTCAATGTCTTGGGGATAATGGTTTCGGCCATTAATAATAATTACATCCTTGAGACGACCCGTCACAAATAATTCCCCAGCCTCCAGAAAGCCTAAATCTCCAGTTCTCATAAATGGCTCTTTTCTGGGAGCTTTAGCTAAATAAGCTGCAAAAGTCTGCTTGGTTTCTTCTGGTTTGTGCCAATAACCCCTAGCAATACTTGGCCCAGAAACCCAAATTTCTCCTACTTCTCCCTCAGCACAAAGAGTTAATTTTTCTGGATGAACAATTTGAATGTGTTGATCTGGTAAACTTTGACCACAACCTACTAATGTTTTGGTTCCTTCTTTTGGGTAAACCAAGACGACTTGGTTTTTTTCCAATGCCTTTGCTGACACTTTAGTTTCTACTGGTAGAGAAAGTTTATTACCCCCAGAAATAATCAGGGTAGCTTCTGCCATGCCATAGCAAGGATAAAAAGCTTTCTGGCGAAAACCACAGACAGCAAAGGTATTACTAAAACTTTCTAAAACTTTAGAGCTAATAGGTTCGGCACCATTAAAGGCTACTTCCCAACTGCTTAAATCTAAGGTTTGTATCTGTTCAGGCTTAATTTTACGGACACACAAATCATAAGCAAAGTTTGGCCCGCCACTGGTAGTGGCTTGGTATTGAGAAATAGCTTGTAGCCACCGCACTGGACTTTGGAGAAACATTAAGGGAGACATGAGTATGACAGGAAAGCCTCCATATAAGGGTTGTAATATTCCACCAATTAAACCCATGTCATGATAGGGAGGTAGCCAGATTACTGCTTTACTTTGGGGAGAGTGTCCAAAATATTGATGAATTAGACCGGAATTATGTAAAAGGTTCTTGTGAGTAATCATCACCCCTTTGGGTGTGGCCGTGGAACCGGAAGTATATTGGATAAAGGCCAGAGTATCTTCATTAATATGGGGTTCAAGCCATTTTTCTGCAAAATTTTCTGGGATCTGGTCAGTAGCTAACCAACCTAAATTATCTAATTCTGGAGCTTCTGAGGTACAAGGTTCTAGGCTCGAAATGATAGATTTAGTTGTTAAAGCTATTTTGGCCTTGCTGTCTCTAATAATTGTTTGGATGCGCTCTAGAGAACGATTCGGCCTGGGAGGATAAGCGGGAACTGCTATAACCCCAGCATAAAGACATCCAAAAAAAGCAGTAATATATTCTAGTCCCGGTTGATAGAGGAGTAGGGCTACTTCTCCTTGTGGACATACTGACTGGAGGTAGGCAGCGATCGCTCGTGAACGTTGTTCTAGTTGTCTATAGGTAAGGTTAACTGTTTCTGTTTCTCCATCTATTAAGAAGCTATAACCTACTTGTCCATAGTTTTGGATAGCTCTATTTTGTAATAAATCTACTAATGTTTTAAATTTTTTATCTAAACTATTCATTATCAAAAGTTAAAAGTAAGAAGAAAATTATAGCGGTCAATAGGAGTCCACGATTCAAATGACTGAAAATATCTTATACCCTTGGAAACAAGAAACTATAATTCACCATACTCAAAGGCTATTGTGGAGCTATAAATATTGGACTGGTCAATCTCTACTGAATATAGATGGAACTTCAGAACTTATCACTCAAGCATTGTGGAAAGCTCCATTTGTTGTTGCTTCTCACGGTATGGAAGAAAACCCTATCTTGAATTATGGTAATCAGCAAGCGTTAGATTTGTGGGAAATGAGTTGGGAGCAGTTCACTCGTACCCCTTCTCGCAAGACAACAAAACCTTCAGAGCGTAAAGATCGTCAACTATTACTGACCCAGGCAAAAACTCAAGGGTATATTAGTGCTCATCCAGGGATTCGTATTTCTAGCAAAGGCAGACAGTTTTCGATTTCAAATGCTATTATTTGGAATGTTTTAGATGAAAATCAACAGCAATGTGGTCAAGCTGCTACTTTTCAGCAGTGGAAGTATATATAGTAGTAGTAAATTGTGATTATCTAGACAAAGAAAATATGAGGTATAGTAATCATAGTTACTAAATCTATAGAAAAAGATTCCTTGAGCTAGTTTTAATTAAGTGTCTACCTTAACGGGGTGAACTACAACACCCTCTAACCCATTGCTAAAAGCGTTTGGGACTGTTTTTCGTAATATGTTTAAACTTCCATTGACATCAGCATTGTCTAACTCCTCTATTAATTTCCCTGTTCCTCTGTAGGGACGTTGCATGCAACGTCCCTCCTCACTGCCCTGCTCCTTAAAAGAATTTTTCAGCAAACCCTATTTAGACATTTTCAGAGAAAAAAAAAGAGATAGAACTGCCTTTAATTCAGAGGTTAGACGATCATCGAACTTGCAAATGAAAACTTCCTGGAGGCGTTAAGGGGGGATAGACTTTTGACTTGCGCGAGCACTTTTTAGCGGACCAAAAGTACAGGACAACTAGCATAAACCCTTACATAGTCTGATAAAGAATTTCCTAATAGTCTATCGAGGTCTAC
>JAKQYG010000305.1 GCA_023356515.1 Trichodesmium sp. MAG_R04
TTTATTTTCTGGATTTGCTCCTAAAGCAGTAACAATATGACGATATTGGGCTGGAAAATTCGGGTGCAGAAATAAGGCTTTCATAAGTTTGATGATTGTAATTTAATACTAAATTACTAGAGATTTCCAAATATAAAAATATACAACTACCCTAAATTATAAATTTAGAGAGTGGGTAAGCTGTTGTACATTTAAACGACTTATTGTTATGCGCCTTTTTCAAAGAAAAACCCTGATGAATTCTGACTTGCTAAAGGCGGATCTTAAATGAGTATTAACTGAGTAAGGGGTAGGAAATAGATACAGCTAAACAAACATGTCTAGTTCAAAAAATGATTTATTTTTTCTATTTCCTGAATTGTTAATTATTTTCAGGTGCTTGACAAATCCAAACACAATCTCTGGGAACTGAACTAACATCTTTATGAATAATTTGGTAATTAAGATGGGAAAGAAATTTTTCCATTATTGTGTCTGTCATTACTGAGTGGGCTGTGCCATTTCGTTTACCCATAAGATTTTTATCCCAATCTTTGAGAAATCTTTGCCAGCCTAAATTACTAAGAGTATTTGTGTGATGAAAGATACAAAGCTTTTGCCCTTTTAATTTGGCAGGAATTTTAGTTAAATAATTGAAAATATCTCTGGGTTCTAAATGCACCATTGTGTCGTAGCAAAAGCAAATATCTGCTACTTGTGAGTTGATTTCATTTAATGTTATTCCATCAACTTTTACATATTTCACTTTATCTTCACCAAGTCTTTTTTTTGTAGCATTTAACATAGACATAGAAATATCAGCACATATTAACTTTTGGCAATATTTAAGTAATAGTGCTGCGGTTCTTCCCCCACCAATTCCTATTTCTAATACTGTATCTTTTGGTTTGATATATGGTGCAATAAATTTGTCTTCTATTAATTTTTCATATTCTGCTAATGAGTTGGCTGCTCCGGCAGCTTTGCCTATCCATTCATCACCTACATAGGTTAATTCTGGGTAATATTCTTGCCATTTTTTTGCATATTCTTCCCAGGCGTTTTCATAATCAATAGTCATGTAGTACAGTTATATTTTGTAAGTTTTTTAGCTATAAACATTTAGCTATCAGCTAAGTACTTATGCAAAGTTAATTACATATTTTGTTCCTAAATTATCCAGCACTTTTTTGAGATATTGAAGTAAGCTGATCCAGTTTTCGGGTATCCCCTAAGCTAATATAAATTTAAGATTCGTATTAGCAATTCAGAACTCAGAAAGTTAGAAGGTATGAGGATTTATTTGAACTAGGAACACAATTAATAAGTCGTTTAAATGCACGACAGCTTATTGTCTACTTGATTTTTGAAAAAGTTTAATGCTTACAAGTTAATTCTCATATATTCATCTAATTTTTGATTATATGGCTGAAAATATTCAACTAATTCTTGATATATTTCTTCACTAGTTTGTGAATAATTACCAGGATTATATTGAGGATATGTTTGTAATGAATTTGCAGGTAGTTCCAAAAATTGAAATACTTTGTTCATAGTTTCTTGAGGGCAACTAAATAAGTTTTCACTTTTGAGCATGAGAAATTGTTCTTTGGGAAAAATGCTCATCCAATTTTTGAGTTGTTCAATATATTTTCCCCTTGCTAGATATGTATAATGTTGATGGTTAAAACTATAATATGTTCCTGTTTGAATGATTTTATCAACTTCTCCTTTTAAACGAGTTTGTTCCTTAGCGATCGCCTCTTTCAAGCTCAAAGATTCAGATCCTAATCTTACTTCATGGTAGTAATGAGAAATAGCTCTTTGTGCTGGATCCCTCAAAAGAACAATTAATTTCATCTGAGGATACTCTTCAAAAACTCTTTGAGCTACTAGAGGATGAAATAAATAGTAAGGACTTGATTCTCCAGTAATCATTCCTGGCTCTAATTCTGGAAATTGTGATTGATACCATTCTAAGTCTTTGTCAAAATTTAAGTCAAAATAATGAATCTCATGTTGTAAAGATGGAGCAATTAAAGGATGTTGAACTAGATAGTTATACAAGGAATTAGTACCACATTTCTGGGCTCCAATTATTAAAAAATATGGTTTTTTGCCTTTCATTTTTATGCCGATATTGTTGTGATATTTTTTGTAAAAGTTGATACCAAAATATTAATTTGATTTTTGGTTATATGGTTGAAAGTATTCAATCGTTACATGGAACGTCCCTACCTACTCCTCCTAGTGCCTATTGTGGGAAGCGTTAAGGATGAATATCCTACTCTTTAAAAAGACTTTTTCGGCAAACTTTATTAAAAGCGTGAATAAAAACACATCAATTTACTCAACCCTATCTATCATATATTTAGTATAATTTTACGTAGTTTTCTTTCCTTCAAAAAATACTCCTGCTGCTAAAATTTCCCTACCTTTTTCTCCCAGTTCTATATCTAAATTATCACCTTCTTGTACTAAAAAAGCGTGCCAATCTTCTAAACGGTCTTGCCATTCTTTTTGTTTAATATAAGGCCAGATAGTTTGAATCAACATCATCATACTATAAGATGGATAATGATGAGGAAAAATACCACTATTAATTTCTTCAAAGTCTGACAAAATCTGTCGTAAACCATGAATTGTCATATTAAAATAATGACTAGGGTCAGCATGAAGTGGTTGTAAAAAAGCAGTATCAATAAAGATTAAACCACCTGGCTTTAAAATGCGATAAAGTTCTTTGGCAGTGATAAATGGATTTGGTAAATGTTCAAAAACAGCATGACTAATTATTCCATCAAAGCAATTATCGATAAATGGTAATTTGAATGTGGAGCAAACTATATCTGTATATTGATATTGGTGCACATCTAAATAACAAATATTTGGCTTGAGATATTCTTTTTGAGTATTACCTGCGCCAAAATCTAAAACTATTCCGTTTTTCTCAATTTTATTTAATACTTTTAAAATTCCTTCTGAATAGGGATGAGTGGTTTCTGTTTCTGTCAGTTTAATAAATGGTAATTCTCCTAGTTGCAAAATATGAGGAGTATTTCCTCTAATCCATACAGAGCAATTTTCTGCATTGCATAGTGTAACTTTTTTCCCACATTGTGGACAAATCAATATTTTTTCTAGGTTAAAATTTTTCTGTCTTGTGGAGAGTTTAGGGGGTTTACCAATAACTTTGAATTGATTTTGAAATAATAATGTTTTT
The DNA here is from genome assembly GCA_023356515.1 of Trichodesmium sp. MAG_R04. Classification (GTDB taxonomy): domain Bacteria; phylum Cyanobacteriota; class Cyanobacteriia; order Cyanobacteriales; family Microcoleaceae; genus Trichodesmium. The sequence continues at coordinate 3,203 of JAKQYG010000305.1, forward strand.
TCCTCCTTATCAATAAATATTTCTATTTTTATATCTGTCTCTGGTTTAATATTATCTGGGAGTAAAATTTCACCCCAAAAACCACTATGACTAGCGTATTTTTTATCTGGAAAAGCAGCAGCAACGTCTGGTCGATATCCACGATGTAAAATGGAGGCATAAGGTTGAGAATTTAGATGCAAAGTTAGTTTTATATTATGGTTATTTTCAGGAATATACCAACCCGAAAATTTGGTTAGGTAATCTATTTCTGTACCTTTGGGAAAATCTAGATTAAACATTTTCTATAAACTACTAATTAATAATTAATCCGTATATCTGTGCCATAATTCCTGTCTTTTTATCTTTATTTTTCTCTTAAACCTTGAACTTATTCTAAGCTTAAATCTGAACCAATATAATTTTTTTCTTACTTTTGACTTTTGGCTTGTGAGGCCTTATACTAATTTTCCTGGCAAAAGTAAGCTTCTTGGAATATTTGACCATAAGTTTCAGTCATTTCTGCAAAGGTATTTAACGACTCCAGAACATATTTAGCATTAGTGGCAAGTCGCTGACGTAACTCTTCATCTATCAATAAAGATATCAAAGCATTTGCTAATTCTTCTGGGTTTTCGGGAGTATAGAATAAACCGTTAATATTTGGCTTAACTTGTTCAACTATGCCAAAAACTGGAGTAGTAACTATAGGTAAACTATAAGCCATTGCTTCTAATATTACTCTGGGAAAACTTTCGATGCGGGAAGTACAAACAAATATATCTGCTGCTTGATAATATTTTGCTGTTTCTGGAGTTTCTCCTACTATTTCTACTCTTTGTTGAATTTCTTCTGGTAAATTTTTGACAAGTTCGTGTAATTTTAAGCTGTAAAGGTTGGGGCGATCGCCTACTACAAAACATTTAATTTTCTGTGTTTCTTCTTTTGGGATAAATGATAGGGCTCTTATTAGGTCATGTTGACCTTTCCTTTCACAGACAGTACCTAATAATAGAATAACTATTTCATCTTCTTTTACTCCTAAAACTGACCTTGCTTCTTGTCTAGACCATTTAGCGCTGGCTTTTTTTAATAAGTCTAAATCTAGTCCATTATGAATAACGGTAAAATTGTGATGACTATTTAAAGGAAGGTATTTATTTCGAGTAGCATCAGAAACAAAAATTATGCGATAAGGATAACGGAAACATTCTAATGCTCTGGCAGCTATCTCATTTCCAAAACGATTAAAATAAGTTTGCCAAGGTTCACTTTCATGCACATTCCAGACACTGGGAATATTTAACATTTGAGCCACATCTACCATAAAAAAGTTTTCTAAAGTATTAAGATACATCACATCAATATTTAGAGACTTTATTTCTTGAGCAAAAGTGGTTAAAGCTGTATCATAGGCATCTCTTTGGTAAATATGTTCTAGGGGATTATCTTTAACAATAACTTGAATATTTTGTTGTTGATAAATCTCTCTCAACTCCCCATCATTTATGGAAAATATTATTGGTTCAACAATTCCATCTTTTGCTAATTTTAAAGCTATTTCTAATTGATGAAGTGGGGCACCAGTCAAGTTTAAAGAATTACTACACATCAATATTTTAATTCGGGGAAAAGCTTCTTTCATAGCAGAAGGGAAGTTTTCTGTACTATAACTAACCTGATTATTTATTTCTGACTCTTTCTTAGAACTACCTGACTTCATAAAAACTTCTGCCTTTTGACTTCTGACTTCTAACTTTCTCAGAAAATATCTTCTCGATTGAATTTGAAAAAACTCACTTTCTAGAGACAAATGAGGACTATAAAAACCATCTATCATCTGAGAATATTTCCGACGATAATTTGCCTCTTCTTGAGGATTATCAGCATAACCACGACTCATTCCTTCCTTATGAATTAACTCAGCATCCGGACAATAAACCGAACGAAAACCACTTTCTAAAAGTCGATAACCATAGTCAACGTCATTATAAGCAACAGCAAAATTTTCCTCATCAAAACCACCTAATTCTAAAAATAATTTCCGGGGAGTTAACATACAAGCTGCTGTTACTGCCGAATAATTTCTTGAAACAAATACTTGGG
>JAKQYG010000306.1 GCA_023356515.1 Trichodesmium sp. MAG_R04
GCTGCGGTTTGCCAACGTTGTTGGGCCTATTAGTTGGCATAAGAAAGGTGCGGTAACGGCGTTTTTTAAAGCAATAATGGCAGGTAATCCCATAAAAATATATGGTGACGGTTCTGCCACCAGAGATTTTTTATATGTTGAGGATTTATGCATGGGCATTATTGCAGCGTTAAATGCAAAAAAACCTAATTTCAATGTTTTCCACTTAGCAAGCGGACGCGAAGTTTCCATCAAAGAACTATCTCGTATTATTTGTGAAACGGCATCAGTCCCTAATCATTCTATCATTTTTGATTCAAAAAGAAAAGGAGAAGTTGAGCGAAATTTCGCTGAATTTGATTTGGCAAAAACAGAACTGGGATTTGAGCCTACCATTTCTCTTGAGCAAGCCATGGAAAATACATGGTTTTGGTTTAAGCAGTATCAAAAAGATTTTTTGCCTTCTGAATAGCTAGCCTAATTCTCTTTTTTTTGATAAAATATGATCTGATAAAACTTTTTTGGATAAAATTATGAATCAGTCTTCATCACATACTTTTTCTGGTTATACAAATGTTCCAACAGCATCTCAAGCCCTTAAGTATCAGTTAAGCAAAGACGATTATAAAATTCCAGAACCTTCTTCTAAAAACTTAAAGCGTATAGGTTCTTTGGATCAAACAACTTTTGTTGAAGTAGGTACTCGTTTGTCTTTGGTAGTCATTTCATTATTGCGCTATATGGGTTTATCCCTTTCTCCAGAAAGTAAAATCTTGGATTGGGGTTGTGGCTGTGGCAGAGTTTTAATACCTCTGTCTAAACGACTGAAAGTTCAGCTTTATGGGTGTGATGTAGATGAAACTGCTATTGCTTTCATTAAAGCAAATTTGCCAAATATCAATAGCTTTGTTTCTGGTTACAATCCCCCTCTAAGTATTATGGATAAATACTTTGATAGTATATATGCCTTCTCAGTCTTTTCCCATTTGCCTGAAAAAGAAGAAGCTTCCTGGTTAGAGGAATTAGTACGCATAACACGTCCTGGAGGAGTTTTACTTCTTTCCGTTGTTGGTAAACGAAGTTTAGAGATTCAACAAGAGCGTGGATCTAATATGGGTGTTACTTGGAAAGATGTAGAGCGAGAAGGATTTATTTTTAAAGAGAATCCCATCCACCGAAAAGATCCAGAACGATGGCCTGGAGTAACTGGTAATTATGGTTTATCTGTTCATCACCCAGATTACATAGTTCAGGAATGGGGCAAATATTTCACTACCATCAAAATTGTTGAAGCTGGGGCAGGCGGACAAGATATTATCATGTGTACACACTAAACGACTAATAAACGATAGGTTATAAGGAAACTCTCACAACTAACTTCAAGTTCATACTTGAATGCTCTATTAATCAGGAGTTATGCAGAAGCCAAATTTATGAACTAAAATTTACCGAAAAATTCGGTTTAAAGCCTCGCCCTTCTAGGGTGACTTTTTAGTTATAGTTATTTCAAATAAAAATGAAACACTTTTTCTGCTGAAACTTAGTTGTAGCAAAAAAAATGTCTCAACCTAAATTAAAATAACTATAATTTTTTTCCCACAGGTTACGTTATCATATTTTTTAGTTTAAAAGTCATTCTATGAAAGCAAGATTTAAGTACCGTATATATCCAACATTGGGACAAAAATGCCGATTAGCAAGGCTCCGCAGGTTGTGTCCGTTTTGTCTGGAATGATAGTCTAGCTTGTTCTGGTAGAAAATAGGAAAGAAAAAACCGACTAATTCTGAACTACAAGAACCGTTAAATTAGGGTAATAAACCCGGTTTTTTAGCTGGGGTGTATAAGTCATGTTAATTTTAGGCTAAAATTCAGTTGATTTGATTTAATATGAGGAGAGTGCAATGAAAGATTGGAAACAAATCATAGAAAAGCCATCACAAGAAAACTTAAGTCGTGTTGGCTCCAAAAATTGGCAAAATTTTCTAGATCAAGGATCCAGAATAGGGATATCTTTAATTGAGCAGATGAAGGTTTACCTGAGAGGGAGTCTTAAAGATAAAAAAATTTTAGATTTTGGATGTGGAATAGGACGTGCATTTCTACCTTTAACGTTTGATGCTGGTCTCTCCATTGTTGGTTGTGATATCGATGCAACAGCCGTTTCATATCTAAAAAAAGTTGTTCCAAATAATAATCTTGTAGTTAATAAATTCTCTCCACCTTTAACTTTTGAGGATAATTTTTTTGACGCTGTTTACTCAATATCTATCTGGACTCATCTAAACATTCATATGCAATTCTTGTGGCTTGAGGAAATCCGTAGAATTCTTAAACCTGGTGGCATCGCACTAATTAGTGTTGCTGGACATAATTCATTGCGACTCCGTCATCAGCGTGGGATGGCTATGTGGCAGGATATAAATGCCAAGAATCTTGTAAACAATGGCGCGATCTACAAAGAATATCTCAGCTTAAATACACATCCGGAAAAATTCCCTGGGGTTAAAGCCTCATACGGAAGTTGTCTCCACGATCCTGAATATATTCGTCAGAAATGGTCAAATTATTTTAATGTTCTGGAGATTAAGGAAGCCTATATTGACGGTTCTCAAGACCTCGTAGTTATGAACTTATCCTTTACATCTGACAAGTAAAGGCAAGTTTTAGGTTCAAAGAACTACCATGTGTTGCTCACCGAAAAATAGGGTTTCAAGGCTCCCTCTAAAAGGGGGACTTTGTGCTATACTTGAAAAAGCAGAGTATTCAGCCGCTCTAAAAACCTATAGCTACCTAATTATAGCGTTTGCACATTGAAAACTAGAGTTATGGGGTTTACTATAGTAATGCTTGTACTTAGGAATTGCTCTAAGCAATAAGTATCAGCACACATAAGCTTTTTAAGGTGTTAACTGTACCGTAGGGCATACCGGAAAAGATCCAAGGAAAAGAGCAAACCCTTGGGCAGAGAAGATTTGATTGATTAGGTGCTGCCAAGTATTTAATTTAAGTGGACTAGTTGAACTAGGAATCCTGGTTTCAGGAGATACCCTGGGGGCCTAGGCCGGGAAGGATGTCAACATAAATCCTCCGTCAAGGATATTAGAGAGCCAATAGTTAAAAATGGAAACTGCTAAACATTCAACATTAAAAAATATTACATCGTCCACACCAATAACCTATCCTAAGTTATCAGTAGGCAAATATTTGACATATCCTGATTTGACTAGCAAAAGATGCGCTCAAGGTGGACTGCGCCTAGCTAACAAGTTTAAACGCTCGCTTCCCGATGCTCCTCTCGTAAGTGTAGTTACAGTTTGCCTCAACTCGCTCAAAACAATAGGGCAATGTATTCAATCTATATTAAAACAAACTTATGAAAATATTGAATACATAGTCATTGATGGAGTATCGAAAGATGGTACGGTCGATTTTATCAAAAGCTACGAAGAAGCAATCGACTATTTTGTGTCCGAGCCTGATCGAGGCTTGTATCATGCTATGAACAAAGGCTTGGAACTAGCGACTGGTGATTACATTCTCATCCTCAATTCAGATGATTGGTACGCAGAAGATTGTATCGAATCCTTGGTACAAGCTAAAGTACAGGGCAAGGCAGATTTTGTATCTGCTCTTGCTAATTATGTAGATAGCTCAGGGAAACATTTGTATGTTACTAGGAGCATTCCCTATGATGCTGGCCTTCTTTTAAGAAATCCTTTACGACATTCGACTATGTTAGTATCTTCTGCAATATACAATAATGTCGGTCTATATGATGAGGAATACAAAATTATTGCAGATTTTCATTTGATTGCAATAATATTTAACAAGAGGTATTCGCATTATCTATTACAGAAGCCCTTAGTATTTTTTAGAAATACTGGTGTTTCAAGTACAAACATGAATAAACTATATGCTGAGAGAGAAAAATTTTTAAAATTCCAATTTCCTTACCTAGATACATTTCATTTAAAGATTCTTGCTGAACACGGAAAACTTAATCCAAAGTACCTAAAAGAAATTGTAAAGAAGTATCAATTTCATTCAGATTTTATGGAAACGCTAAAACTATATGTTCAAGATCAAAAAAACAACGGTGCTGTTCGTTGGTGTGACTTTGATTTGCAGATATTCGATAACAGGTACAAGCCTAGGAATTCAATCTTAAATCAAGACAAAAAAGTGTCAGTACCAAATAAGCAGAAAAATATCCGAGTCTGTGTTTTCAACACTTGGGATAAAGGTGGTGCTGCCAAGGGTTCAATTCGGCGAATTACTGCACTTAGAGAGTTGGGAGTCAATGCAACCTTGCATCCTCTGCTTAGTGTATCATCGTTAGATTTTGTCAGGCCCCTAATTTCCAACAAACAAGGACAAGAGTCAGCATGGAGAAAGGTTCATCAAAACTCAATCTTACCTGCTTGCAATGAACCTGGCTACTGCTCGATGGAGATGTTTAGCTTGCCTTATTCAGTTGTAGATTACACAAAATACCCAAAGTTGTTTTCAATGCTTGATATACTTCATCTTCACTGGGTTGTGGGTATTTTAGATTACCAAAATGTAGGTGAAGTTCTTGGAGATAAACCTATTGTTTGGACTCTTGCTGATATGAATGCCTTTACTGGAGGCTGCCACTATTCCGAAGGCTGTGAAGGATATCAGCGTGAGTGCGAGCAGTGTCCTCTTCTGGGTGGTAATAGCAAACTAGCCCACAAAGGTTGGAAAATTAAGCAAAAGGCTTATAGAAAAATCAAAAACCTCGAGATTATTTGTCCTTCAGCGTGGCTTGCTGAAAAAGTAAAAAAAAGCTCTCTCCTGGGAACAAGAAAAGTTCACGTTATTCCCAATGCTTATCCAACAAAAGACTTTACACCTGTAAACAAAGTAGCTGCTAGACTTAAGTTAAATTTGCCTTTGAATAAAAAGTTAATCTTATTTGGTGCTGAGAGTTTAAGTAATATGCGAAAAGGTGGCGATCTGCTTACAGAAGCACTGAAATTCCTCAAACAAACAAGCCTATTAGCAGAAAACATAGAAGTAGTTGCATACGGTAAGCATTCAATTGACCTACCGCTGTTTACTTATTTTTTAGGATTTTTGAAGACGAGGGAACAGCTCAAACTTGCTTATTCTGCCTGTGATGTTTATGCTTTTCCCTCTCGTGAGGATAATGCTCCTCTGACAGTGGGAGAATCTCTGTTGTGTGGAACTCCTGTAGTTGCTTTCCCAGTGGGCAACGTTCCAGATTTAGTTGAACACAAGAAAAATGGTTATATTGCTTCTT
>JAKQYG010000307.1 GCA_023356515.1 Trichodesmium sp. MAG_R04
CTTTGTCTCCCCTTATTCTGTCACTGTAGGCAGCGCCGAGATTATTTTGAGTCATTGCCCAGTCCATGGGGAAGTCAGTTTGGGTGTACACCAGCAAAGCTTGTTGGTATGCAGCAATGGCAGCTTCAATATTTTGGGCTTTGTCTCCCCTTATTCTGTAAAAGTAGGCATTGCCGAGATTATATTGAGTTGTTGCCCAGTCCATGGGGAAGTCTGTTTGGGTGCGCACCAGCAAAGCTTGTTGGTATGCAGCAATGGCAGCTTCAATATTTTGGGCTTTGTCTCCCCTTATTCTGTCACTGTAGGCAATACCGAGATTATATTGAGTTGCTGCCCAATATACAGGAAAAGCTTCAAAAGTATAAACTTCTAAAGCCAATTGATAATAACTAATAGCTTGCTCTAAATTATTAGCTATAGAACCTTTATTCTTAATCTTATACAAATAACCTAGATTGTAATAAAGATTTCCCTGATCTGTAGTTGAAATTAAAGACTTATTTTGCTGATATAAATCCTCAGCTTGATGCAAATAAGTTTCCGCTTTTTCTAAATCTTGTTGTTGACGGTATGCAATACCCAACTCACTAAACAAATAAAATAATTCTTTAACCGAATCATCCTGAGACTCAAAATATTCTGATAAACGTTCCCTTAAATAATCAATTCTATCCTCAATTCCCCTTGGTATCCTCTCTTCAACTTTATCAGGAACTATAAATTTATTTTCTCTTACAATACCTGGAACTTCCAGAGAATTAAACTTAATAACTGATGGTATCCATGACCATAAATCAGGAGCCAACTTTGCTAAACGATTAACAGCATAAGTCGGCAGACAAAATATAATAGGATAAGGAATATCTCTAGGCAATAAATCTCGCACATAATTCAAATCAGACAAAAAAGCAGACTTCTCATTCTGTAAACCAATAGCATTTTCCAAACCTTGAATAATTATAACTAACTTCTTTTCTGCTTCAACAGTAAAATCGGCCAATCTTTTTAACATTTCATCTCGGAAAAAAACCAACTCAGGATCATCTAACCTTAATAGCCAAAATTGAACCTTATCACCATATTGCTCATCAATAGTAACCCTTTTAAGAATCCCATCCAAATCCCCCTGAAAATCAACCTCAATTATACCCAAAGTAAACCCTTGAACAAAGGCAATAAAAGTCAATAATTGATTCAAAGACTCCTTATTTTTTATCAAAAACCCTTGTTCATCAGCAGACCAACTAATTAGATGCTTTAAATCTCTCATATTAGCCTCAAAAACTATAAACTTTTTAAAGCTTCTTTAAATAAATCACTATGTTTAATAACCGGGTTAACATAATTCCATCGATTACTTCCATTATATTCCAAAACAGAAGTATTATACAAAACATCCTGAGCGGTTTTCTTATTTTCCAAATTTTTACTATGACAAACTTCTGCTAAAATCTGATAATGTTCATGAGGAATAACCCGCTCAAAACTAAATTGTTCCTGTTTAATCCCATAGTCAACATCATCAACATTAATTTTACTATGACCACGGGAACCAGCAGTAAAACAAACAGTTCGCATAATCCGCATTAATTGACGAACATGACCACCACTAGCTTTAGCTATTTTTAATAATAACTCCTCTTTCGAATCAAACAAAATATCTACATTCACCCTTTTATTAATTATATCAGCCATAGCCCATAAATGTCTATTATTATATGGTAAATCAATCTTGTAACGGTCAAACTGGTAAATATTAACCATTGGTAAAATATGGGGATTTTGGTCAAAAGTATTACCTACATTTTTCGGGGAATAAACAACAGAAATAGGCACAGTATAAATAATATTACAATCTAATTCCTGCAATTGAGCAGCATAATCAAAAAATAAATGTTCTCCTACAGGAGGAGGAACCCGATCTAAATTATCAATAATAATTAAAATACCTTTATATTTAGGGTCCTTTTTCCTTAACTTTTTAGTTCCATCTCTTAAAAGAGCATTAATATCAGCTTTTAACCGAGAAATATCTCTTTCTAAAGTCTCTCTAATTCTCACTTTATTTTTAGCTGACCCTTTCATTTGTGCCAATAATTTCACCCAAAGTTTAGCCAAAAAAGGAATCGGCATTTCATTTCCTAATTGACCTCCTGCCTCCATACGAATAGAACCTTCTACTGTTTGTTCTTCTTCCTTAGTAATCTCTTTAAACCAATCCTCAAAACTCTTCAATAATTTTTTATCTAAGCTAATATTTCTCTTTCTTAAAGAATCCTCAACCTGTTTGATAATAACTAAATATAAGTCTATATAACGAGCATCATTAATATCCAATTCTTCATCAGCCATAAAATAAATAATAAAATATTCATCTTTTAACTTTTTTTCCAGCCTTCTTAACTCTGTAGTTTTACCACCACCACGATGACCTGTAAATAAAATTGTTTGAGTTTTTCCAGCTTCAGCAGAGCTTAAAATAAAATTAACACCATCAATAGCTTCCGTTTTTCTTACTTTAGATAAATCATAATAATATTTTATTAAATCCTCACCTTGAAGAGGAAGAACATTAGAAACATTATAAGCATCTCCTAATGTTACAGCACGATAATCTTCAGTCATTTAATTAATTCACTTTTTTCAAATATGATTAATATATTTGATTATACTGTACTTTATTTTGCAAAAGATAAAAATCGGGCTAAAATAGTAGGGAGTGACAAAAAAACAAGGCCAAGTACATAAGAAAAGACCATGTCCCCTTAATTAAGCTGTTGTGAATTTAAAGGACAAATTCATTATTTGCCTCCTTCAAGAAAAACTTGATAACTTCTAAATTCTAACTTCAGAGAAATGGTATAGGGATGTCACAAATAGTTTCCAATTTTAAATGTGAAATAATTTTCCGAAACTATTGTCTGCTCAAATTAGGGTTTGGGGAAAAGTCTTCTTAAGATGGTGGACTAACCCCATGTCTCCTCCCAGGAAAGGATATGGGATATTTGGAAGAATTATCCCTTGATTTTTCTGCTGATGAAAATGTGCGGAATGTCGGTTTATAATTCATCCCCTATTTCAGCAAAACCCCCACTACTCTAACTCCCGCCTCCCCTCCAATGCACGCGCCAATGTCACCTCATCAGCATATTCTAAATCTCCTCCCATAGGCAAACCAAAAGCAATACGGGTAACTTTTGTAAAAGGTCTCAACAACTGACCCACATATAAAGTAGTAGTTTCTCCTTCTACACTGGGACTAATAGCAATAATTACTTCCTGAATATTTTCCTGACTAACTCGCCGTATCAACGGTTGAATACTTAACTGTTCCGGACCAATACCATCCATAGGCGAAATTACCCCTCCTAAAACGTGATATTGACCTTTATATTCTCGTGTTTTCTCTAAAGCAATTAGATCGCGGGAGTCACAGACAACACAGATAACTTCTTTGTCTCGTTGAGGATGGCGACAAATTTCACAAATAGGGTCAACAGATAAATGGAAACATTTCTGACATAAACCCACTTTTTTCTTTGCATCAACTAAAGCTTCAGCTAAAGCTTGAATTTCTGCTTCTGGGCGCTTAATAATATGTAGTGCTAAACGTTGTGCTGTTTTAGGGCCAACTCCAGGCAAACGTTGTAATTGTTCGATCAACCGAGCCAAAGGTCGTGTATAAATTTTTGATTTCCTCCGAAGTTATTTCATTTATTAGCTATCAGTATCGGCACTGTTCAGCATCCGGCTTTATATACTGAAGTTTATTCTTTTTATCCTTTAAATTTTAGCACAATTCAGTGGAATAAGCTTTAAGTTTACTATCAATTCCTGTAATATCTGTACCTACAACAACAGCATAAGCTCCTAAATTTAAAGCTTTTTTTGCCATTGCTGGAGAAGCAATTCCACCTTCACAAATTGCCGGGACTGCTAAATTTTCTACTATCTGTTTTAATAGTTCAAAACCAGGGGGAGATTCTGTTTTAGTTTCCTGAGTATAACCATACAGAGTAGTAGCAATAAAATCTACTCCTGCTACTGCTGCTACTTTTGCTACTTCTATAGTATCCACATCTGCCATTACTTGTTTTCCTAATTCATTGTGGATGAAATTAATTAATGTTGTTAAAGTTTCTCCCTCCGGACGTTTTCTGAGAGTGGCATCAATAGCAATAATATCTGCTTCAACTTGAGCGATCGCTTCTGCATCTGAACAACGGGGTGTAATATAAACTTCAAAACCTGGTATTTGTTGCTTCCACAAACCAATAATAGGTTGAGTAATTCTTTGTCGCACTGCCCAAATATTTGATGGGGTATCTATTCTGACTCCCACTGCACCTTGATTTATGGATGCTTCTGCCATTGCTGCAATTACTTCTGGATGATTTAAAGGGGAGTTAGTAGGAGCTTGACAAGAAACTATTAAACCTTTTGGTAATAGTAGATTAGAATGTTTGTTAGTCATAATTAGGGTTTGCTAAAAAAGTCTTATAGGTAAGGGTAGGAATTAGGAGGTTAGGCATGAAAAGCTTAACTATATTAAGATTTATATACTAGCTCTCAGGTCTTCCAAACAGGTAAAATTAAGTTTGGCTTTGCAGGAGAGAAACTAGGCATTTCCCAAGTAATTTTGTATGAAATGGCCATAACTACTCTATTCCAGAGGCGGATAAAGATCATTGCTTGTGCCATAATTAAACATTGATTTAGATATTATATTGTTTAATCTAACTGTAATAACACTTGGGCGCTCAAACAAGAAACTGATTTTATTGCACCGAATATGCCCTATATGAATCAATTAAATTTAGGAGAAAAAGAATTGAAGTTACCAACTTTTTTAGTTGTAGGTATAGAAAAAGCAGGAACTACGTCAATTTATCAATATTTAAACCAACATCCCCAAGTTTACATGAGTCCTGTCAAAGAAACAAACTTTTTGGAGAGAGATTGGGAAAATTTTCAAGGTAAGCCAAATCCAAAAAGAATTGATACTTGGGAAAAATACTGCAACCTTTTTAACAATGTCCAGGATGAAGTTGCTATTGGTGAAGTATCTCCTAATTATCTTTTTCATTATAAGTTTTCATCTGAAAGGATTATTAAATACGTTCCTGATGTGAAAATGATAGCTATACTTAGAAATCCGGTAGATAGAGCTTATTCTGACTATTTAATGCACCTTCGTGATGCTATAAATATAGAAAAAGTTCGTTCTTTAACTGAACAAGTTAGATTTCGCGCTGATACTTCTTTC
>JAKQYG010000308.1 GCA_023356515.1 Trichodesmium sp. MAG_R04
TTTTAGTTTCAGCTTTTCGAGGAGACCCGCCAAATAATTTGTCAAACTTCTCATTAGTCATAGTTAACCCGGTTGTGTAATTGAAATATTCCATATTCAACCGGAAAGTACCACGAACGCGCTACTTCTGAACCGGAAATTTACAAAAAAGCTCATGCCTTTGGTATGGTAGGCGTGGAAGTTGATGGTATGGACGTATTAGCAGTAAATTCTGCTGCTCAGGAGGCTGTTGCTCGGGCTCGTGCTGGGGAAGGACCAACTTTAATTGAAGCTTTGACTTATCGTTTCCGAGGACATTCTTTGGCAGACCCTGATGAATTAAGAGATAAAGAAGAAAAGGAATATTGGTTTTCTCGTGACCCTATTAAACAATTTACAACTTACTTAACGGAAAGTAATTTGGTAGATATTGCAGAGTTAATAGCAATTGATCAAAAGATTGAGGAGTTAATCACTGAAGCTGTTGATTTTGCTGCCAAAAGCCCAGAACCAGTTTCGGATGAACTCTATCGGTACGTTTTTGCAGAGGATTAGTTAGCTAGATTGTTAATTTAATAAAAAAAAATATAATTTCGAGTTATGATTTACAAATTGACAAAATAGTGCATTAACAAATATCTGGACTTACCCCTTAGTAAGGGTACTATAAAACCCCTGTGAATTTTATGGTACAGTTACAGTCTTTCCTGAATGTAGCTATGTAGACTTGTAACATCTCTAAATGAAAACTCACAGAGAAGTATCTGCTAAAACATGAGACATGCATCTCGGCGCAGTAAAGCACAAGAAAAATTATTAGGTTTTTAGATAATTTAATCAATTTAATCATTGATTTAGAATAATGTAGGTAGACAATCAAATGGTTCTCTTCTTGTAAAGAATACATGGCAACGTTCTGTCAAGGGGGAAGTTCAAAAATATGGGTTGTCTAGTAAAAAAGCTGCCAATAAACGGAAAGATTTTCATTTTAAAATAGCCAATGATTTGCTATCAAAAGCTGATGTTATTGCTTACGATAGCATCAGCTTAGTTTGGGAGTATGTCAAAATTCAGTTAAGTAAAGTCCACAGATTGGATAATTTATTTTTTACTTCGCTTTCAGTAATAGACTAAATGAAAATTGTAGGAGCATTTAAAGAAAACTTCTCCATTAGGAAACCAGAATTTTCGATTTTTAACAGGCTAACTAATTATAGATAAATAACAATGAACAATACAACAGGCAAAGTGTTTTGGAAAAAACCTTTAACTTATTTATTACTACTAGCAGGAGCCGTCGGGGCATTATTAGGGGAGCGCTTGATATTCCAGACAAGTAACTCTCCGGAAAACTCAAGCCAGCTTACTCAATTATCAGTTACTCAATCTCTTGGCAAAACTGATAAGATTTCTGATTCAGAAAAGTCTGCTTGGCTACCAGTTAGAGCGCCTATTCCCAATAGTAACTTTATTGTAGATGCAGTCCAAAAAGTTGGCCCGGCAGTGGTCAGGATTAATGCTTCTCGAAATGTTAGTCAAAGACCTAATATTTTTGGTAGAGGAATACCGGAAGGTTTCTATGGTTTTGAATCACCTAGATCCCGTAATGGTCCAGTTGAGCGAGGAACTGGTTCTGGTTTTATCATTAGTTCTGATGGTAATATTCTTACAAACGCTCATGTTGTCGAGGGTTCAACTATTGTAGAAGTTGTACTTAAAGATGGGCGTCGTTTTCCAGGTCAAGTATTGGGAACAGATTCTGTAACTGATGTAGCAGTTGTTAAAATTGATACTAATAGTCTTCCAACTGTTTCTCTGGGAAATTCAAATAATCTGCAACCTGGAGAATGGGCGATCGCTATTGGCAACCCCCTAGGTTTAGATAATTCTGTGACAGTGGGCATAATTAGTGCCACAGGTCGTTCTAGTAATGACGTGGGTGTTCCAGATAAGCGGGTAGGATTTATTCAAACGGATGCCGCGATTAATCCTGGAAATTCTGGTGGCCCTTTGTTAAATAAAAATGGTGAGGTAATTGGTATTAATACAGCTATTATTGATGGGGCCCAAGGTTTAGGATTTGCAATTCCTATTAATAATGCTCAACAAATTGCTCGGCAATTAATCAAAGTAGGTAAAGTAGAACATGCCTATTTAGGTATTGCTATGCAAACTCTTACAGCAGAGCTTAAGCAAGAACTCAACCGAAATTTCAATACGAATATGTTTAGTGAACAAGGGGTATTAGTAATGCAAGTTGTTCCTGGTTCCCCTGCGGATCAAAGTGGTTTACAACCAGGAGATATAATTCAAAAAATTGATAAGCAAACTATTATTTCATCTGAAAATGTGCAACAAATTGTTCAAAAGAAAACAGTAGGTAGTTTGTTAGAATTAGAAATTAAGCGTAATGGTCAAAACTTGAATTTTCAGGTGCGAACTGGAAATTTACCATCTCAATTGAGAGGATAGTTTGGAGATTATTTAGGCTTTTTTGTGGTCGTGGTACATTGTGATAGATATCTTCAGAAACTAAGTTTTAGTCTAGTAGTTTTAATGTGAGTACCTTGGTTTCTTTCTAGAAGTTATTAGTTCCCATCTATGTTATATACTCTGCATGATTACTATAGGAATCCTGTTTTATTCATGTTTTTGATAATGGGTTTGGGGTAGAGCTTGATTGGTAAGACTTTCAAAATTTATTTCTATATTTATGATTGCTATGGATAGAAAATATCTTACGTACTTTTCATCATCTTCCCCTTTAGTGATACTTAAGATTAAAAAAAATCCTAATGTAATAAATTTTTTAAATAATTAATAATTACCTCTTTTTTTCAAGAAGAAGATTAATTAAGATCAATATGGATGAAGAAAAATAACAAAGTAAAAAAAATTATGGAAGTATTACAAATAGCTCAGTTAGGCAATAATATATTAAGGTGTCAAGCTAAACCTGTTATTAATATTTGGCATGAAAATTTACAGCAAATAATAGATAATTTAATTGCTACAGTAATTGCAACAAATGGTGTAGGAATTGCTGCTCCACAAGTTTTAATGAATGATCGCTTATTCATCATTGCTTCAAGACCAAATCTTAGATATCCCCAAGCTCCAAAAATGGGTCCTAAAGCTATTATTAACCCTAGATTAATATCTCATTCAGAAGATAGAGAAAAAGGGTGGGAAGCTTGTTTAAGTGTGCCAGGAATGAGGGGTTTAGTACCAAGATATAGAGTAATAAACGTAGAATATACTAATCGAGAAGGAAAACTAGAAAAACAAGAATTAACCGGTTTTGTTGCTAGAATTTTTCAGCATGAATACGATCATCTAGAAGGCCTAGTTTTTTTAGATCGTGTGGAAAGTACCAGAGATTTAATGACAGAAGATGAATATCAGAAGCAAATTATCCAATTAAGAAATTAGGAGTTAGAACTTAAGGGAAAATTTTCGGAGTGTTCAGCTAAAATATGTTACAAATAATTTCCTGAAATTACCTTATAGCCAAAGTTTTAAGCTGATTAAATTTTAATGCATAACTTTTTTCTTTTGGTTTAAGAAAGCAAAGCATAAAAAATAAACCGACATTCCACAGATCTTCATATATCTTTATGTATATTTACATTTTCCAAGATACTTATACGAGCAACCTCCGTTATAGGACTCAATATCTATAATTAATTTTTTTTCAGAAGATTAGTTACAATTCTTTATAGCAGTGTAAATCGATCCCCATAGCTATAAGGCTTTAAGGAATAGTATTCGGGGCGATAGATTAATAAAACTTATCAATTTAATGTTAAGAAGTGCGGAATGTGGGATAAAGGTTAATTTAAAGCAAACTTTTATCATCCTTAGACTGTCATTAATTTAGATATCTTCATTAAAATTTAGTTGTAGTCGTTTTCTGTAATCTATAGTTGTGCTAGTTGTAGTTAAAAATAGCAAATAAATCGAGGAAATATTTATGAGTATTAATCTTAGCAAAGGTGAAAGAATTAGCCTGTCTAAAGAAGCGCCCGGAATGAAAAAAGCTGCAGCAGGTTTAGGATGGGATGTAAATCTCTCAGATACAGGTTCAGACTTTGACCTTGATGTTTCTGTATTTATGTTAGGGGCAAGCGGCAAGATTCCTCAAGATAAATATTTTGTTTTTTATAATAATCTTAAATCTGGTGATGATTCAGTAGAGTCTATGGGAGATAGTCGCACAGGAAAAGGGGAGGGAGATGATGAAACTATCACTGTAAATTTATCGAAGGTTGATTCGACAATTGAAGAGATTATTTTTGTTGTTACTATATATGAAGCAGAGAAAAGAAGGCAAAACTTTGGGCAAGTGAGAAATTCTTACATCAGAATTTATGATCTGGAAACTCAAGGAGAAATAACTAAATATGAATTAGAAGAAGACTTTTCTAGGGAAACAGCTATAGAGTTTGGAAAATTGTATAAGAAGAATGGTGAATGGAGATTTCAAGCTGTAGGAGAAGGTTATAATTCTGGCTTAGAAAGTTTTGTACAAAAATATACTTAATTAGGGTCTGCTGAAAAAGTCTTTTTAATAAGCAGGGGAGTAGGTAGGGACTTTGTATGCAAGGTCCCTACAGTAGACTAATATCCACAAGGTATAGCAATTATTATAGTTAGAAAATATATTGACAGTTGCAACCAAAACTATTATGACATATAACAATTAGATGAACTTTTCAAATAACAAAACTGCAAAAAAAGTATTTAACTGAACCCTATTGAAATATAAATAGGTTGAGTGTAGAAAATAGTTTCGAGTATTACATTTGAAAACTTATTTAAAAAATCCTTAAAGTTATTTATTCAGAAAGGGAAAATAAATGTCTGTTAAACTTAGCAAAGGTCACAGGATTAATCTTTCTAAGAATGCACCAGGGCTAACAAGAGTGGCTATTGGTTTGGGATGGGATGTTAATTCTACTGATACAGGTACAGAATTTGATTTAGACGCCTCTGTGTTTATGTTAGGAGATAATGGAAAAATTATAGAAGACGAATACTTTGTTTTCTATAATAATTTACAATCTCCAGATGGCTCTGTAAAGCACTGGGGAGATAACAGAACTGGAGAAGGGGAAAAGGATGATGAAACAATAGAAGTAGATTTAACTAATATTAATTTTAGTATTGAAGAACTACTTTTTGTTGTAACTATCCATGAAGCAGAAAAAAGAAGGCAAAATTTTGGGCAAGTTAAAAATTCTTTTATTAGAATTTATGACTTAGA
>JAKQYG010000309.1 GCA_023356515.1 Trichodesmium sp. MAG_R04
TATCGCTCCCGATGAGACTACCTTTGAATATTTGCAGGGTAAAACTGATCAACCATTTGAGTCATTTTATTCTGATGAGAATGCCAAATTTTATAGCGATCGCTCCTACGACGTCACAAAATTAGAACCCGTAGTAGCTAAACCCCATTCTCCAGATAATAAAGAACTCGCCCGTAACTGTCAGGATGTTAAAATTGACAGAGTTTATATAGGTTCCTGTACTGGAGGAAAAACTTCTGACTTTCTTCATGCAGCAAAACTCATTAAAGGTCATCAAGTTAAAGTTCCAACTTATTTAGTACCAGCAACTCAGAAAGTTTATGAAGATTTATTTACTGTCAAACATGATGGTCAAACCCTCTCAGAAATATTTTTAGGTGCTGGTTGTATTGAACCTGCAGCTCCATCTTGTGCCGCTTGTTTAGGAGGACCAAAAGATACATTTGGTCGACTAAATAAACCAGAAATTTGTGTCTCTACAACTAATCGTAACTTTCCTGGTCGAATGGGGAATAAACAGGCACAAGTTTATTTAGCTTCTCCCTATACAGCAGCAGCTTCAGCACTGACTGGATATGTAACTGACCCAAGAGAATTTATGTAAATTTCTTGCTAAATTAAACTTTTTTTGTATCTTTGTAAATCAATAATTTCTTAGTTATTTAGGAGTTAAAAGGTAGGGAAAAATAATTTAGGAAAAAAGTTGAAATAATACTTTTATATTCCCTATCTATCTTATTTTTGGAACATATATCTTATTATCTGGGTTATCTGGGATAGAATTAGCTCCAACTAGAGTCGGCTGTAAAAAAGCTTGAAGTCAAGGAAACTGTAGGGAATTGATATTTACCAAATCTTTTTTCTGAGAGTAATAATTTGGGTTATCTCTTAACTCTAGTATAACTTATCCCTAATCTTTAATTCTTCCATTATTCTGAAATTTATCAGAACGCTGGAGATAAAATTGTGCAACTTTGTCTTCTGGGTTTATTTGTAAAATTTCGCTCATTATTTGTTTGGCTGCAGCAAACTTTTCTTGAAAATAAAGAAAAATTGCTTCTTCAAATTTACTTTTAGTTTGTTTTTTTAATCCTTTTTGTTCTTCTGGATCTCCATCAAAAATTTCAAACAGTCCAACGGATTCTTTTTTCCCCTTCACATTTACTCTATCGAGGAAACGATAATTATATTTATATGCTTCTTCCAGATTCAATAAAGTCTTTTCACTAATTAAAATACTTACTCCATATAACTTAGTTAAACTTTCTAAGCGAGATCCTAAATTAACAGCATCACTAATCACTGTACCATCAATTCTTTTTTTTCCTCCCACAATGCCCAACATCAAATCTCCTGTATTAATACCAATACCAATTTTAATCATTTCCTGTGATAATTTTTGACGTTCCTGATTAAAATCAGCCAAATTTTTCAACATATTAATTGCTGCCTGGACTGCATCATCTGCTTTTCTGCCAAAAATAGCCATAATGGCATCACCAATGTACTTATCGATAAACCCTTCATTATCTAAAATGGCAGGTTCCATTCGGGATAAATAAGCATTAATAAACTTAAAATTTTCCTCCGGGGTCATACTTTCACTTAAAGTTGTAAAAGAACGAATATCAGAGAACAAAATAGACATTTTTTCCTTTACACTATCTCTCAACTTTACATCTAGAATATTCTCACGTTTCAAGAATTGTAAAAAATTATGAGGAACAAAACGACCATAAGCATAACTTATTTTACTAAGATGAATATGAGTTTTTATTCTAGCAAGTAATTCTTGTTTAGAAAAAGGTTTAATCAAGTAATCATTTGCTCCAGAAGCAAAACCTTCTAGCAAATCATAAATTAATGGTTTTGCAGTTAACATGATAATGGGTAACTCAATATGTAAATATTTTTGTCGTAGTTTTTTTGTTACTTCATAACCAGTCATATGAGGCATCATTACATCCAGTAAAATCAAATCTGGCATCAAGCCTTTTTCAATTATTTCTAATGCTTCAATTCCATTATTCGCTTCAGTAATAGCATAATTTTGTAAAGCCAAATTATTTCTCATAACTTGCAAATTTACTGGTTCATCATCCACAATTAAAATTGTAAAATCTCTTGTTTCTGCTGCTAAACCTTGCAGGGCAACCTCTTTACTATTCTGTTCAAATTCTGTAACTAATGGTATTGATCGAGATAGTGCAACTTGTGGAAAATCAACTACTTGAGTTTTAGAAATTGGAATAGTAAATTTAAACTGGGAACCAACACCTACTTCTGATGAAACGTACAGAGAACCGGTGTGTAATTCTACTAATTGTTTAGTAATAGCTAGACCCAAACCAGTACCACCATATTCTCTAGAAGTAGAGCCATCTGCTTGTTCAAATGATTCAAAAATTTTATCTAATTTATCTGACGGAATACCAATACCTGTATCAGCAATAGTAATCTCTAATAGAGAAATTTCATCACTGGAGTTTTGATTTTCTAATACTTTAGCCGAAACCTCTATTTTACCTGACCCAGTAAACTTAACTGCATTACCGATTAAATTATAAAAGATTTGCTGAAGTCGATTTTCATCAGCATCAACAAAAGGTGTATCATAACTAATAGAATTAATTAGTTGTAAAGACTTTGTACCAATCATGGAACGAGAAAGATTAACCACTATCTCTGCGATTTCTCTCACTCCCACCGGTTTTAATTGTAATCGAATATTGTGATGTTTAAGTTTATAAAAATCAAGAATATCGTTAATTAAATTTGACAACCTTTTGCCAGAAAAAACCACTAGAGAAAGATTATTTTTAACCTCAGAAGATAATTTTCCTGCTGCCCCATCTATTAATGATTCTGTAATACCAATAATTCCATTCAAAGGAGTGCGAAGTTCGTGAGATGTGTTGGCTAAAAACTCGTCTTTTAACTTATTTAAATTTTCTAATTGGTTATTCTTAATTTTCAGTAAATTAAAGGATTTTTGCAACTGAAAAGCCATAGAATTAAAAGCTTTAGCAAGTTCCCCTACTTCATCATCACGATTAAGTTCAATTTTTTGATTAAATTCTCCTTCAGATAAGGCGGTAGCTGCATCTTTTAGTTTTAAAATAGGTTGCACAACCCAACGAGATGTTAAGATACCAATTCCTGTTGCTAAAACTAATGCCAATAGACAAAGTATAATAGTGATTTTTGTTTGTTGATAAATGCTATATAGAAAGTCTATTTCTGGAATTACTATTACTATTAACCAGTCTAAACCATACTGATCTTGAAAAGGTTTTATGTTAATAAATTGTCGTTGATTATTAATCTTAAATTGCAGATGTTTTTGATGATTAATTGATGTATTTAAGTCAAATTCTGTGGTCAAATATTTGGCTGTAGCTTGAGTCAAATAATTATCACTTTCAATCCCTTGAACTCTCTCAGCTCCGTATGCTTTATTTATACTACGAAAAGGCTTTTCTTCTGTAGAAGTTGCCACTAACATTCCCGAACGCTCAATAATAAAAATTTGTCCAGTTTTACCAATTTCTAGACTACCTAAAAAGTCACCAATTTGTGATAGATTAATATTAGTTAGCAGTACACCCTGCAATTTTCCCTGGTCATTATAAAAAGCCTTAGATGCACCAAGATAAGCAGTGAGACCAGCAGTATTAGGATAAATTTCGCTCCAAGTAGGTTGACCACTATCTACAGCAGCTTTGTACCAAGGTCTAGTACGTGGGTCAAATTCAATACTACTTAATAGTTGAACTCGCTCACCAAATTGATTTGTGGAATAAGTTTCAAAAATATAATTGCTTTGTTGCGTTGATACTCTCAGATGCAGAGTATCTTGAGTAAGTCTTTCAGCTCCCAAATTAACTTTATTTTCTAATCCTAATCCTGTAAAACCAAGAACATCAAATATTTGTAATTGTTGCCAAAAATAATTTTCTAATAGAGAAATATTTTCTAAATCTAATTGGCCACTAACAATAGCAGTAGCATTAATTTGATTAACTTGATGGGGAACGCGAAGGTAAGCTTCTAAATTTTGTTCAACTCTAGCAACCTGTTCATTCAAAAGTTGAGTAAGCACATTATTTGCAGCTCTCTGAGAATTTCTCACAGAAAGATATCCTATCAAGCCTACTACCCCAAAAAGCTGCACTATAAATGGTAGTATCAAAGTTATACGGAGGGGAAGTTTTACAACAATTTGAGTAAATAATCTACTCAGATATTTTAAAGCCATAATGTTTGGTTGAGAGTGAATCACTCAGCCAAAGGATATTCTTTAGCTACAGTATAACAAACTTTAAATGTACTTCTCAAATCTAACAATTCAATATAAAAATATTATATATCTTGTACTATATATAGTAATCGGCCCAATGGTTGTGACTATTCAAAAACTAGAAATAAATTCCGAAACTCTTGCCTATTTACCATTGCAACTAAACTTATTCAGAAAAAGTGGTGAAATTTTAAACACAAATCAAATAGGATTATTATATTTATATATAAATTTACCGAAAAATTGGGTTTAAAGCCTCGCCCTTCTAGGGCGACTTTTTAGTTGATTTTTTTTCACTGGGGATGTCCTTGTTGGTTTTTAGTTCACAGGAAATATATTAGTCGCGGGTGGGCATACCGAGACAAAAAACGGACGGGTCCGCAAGTGTAAGACAACTACCAAACTAGCGGCAGCCTGTGAAACCTCAACCCGCCGAGGGGATACGGGTCGGTTGTTTCCCCGTACCTTTAGTATGAGGAGGATGTCAACAATGCCCCAAATGCTAAGACCAATTTTTCCAAGGATTTTTCGATAAATTAGAATTAGAATATCTATGATCGTGAGAAACTTCCTCTCCTACCCATTCAGGCAATTCAACAGTTTGATTTTCATCATCAAGTTCAACTTCAGCCACAATTAAACCCTGATTCTCCCCAGCAAACTCATCAACCTCCCAAACAAATTTACCATGATGAACCTGATATCTAACCTTTTCAACTAAAGGCAAAGTACATAAACTATTCAACATCTCCTCAGCATCTTCAAGTGGAATCTCGTACTCATATTCTGCTCTAGAATTACCCAAGCGAGGTCCTTTAATAGTTAAATAACCTTGATCCCCTACCACTCTTGCTCTTAGTGTTATACCATATTCTGTGTACATATATCCTTGACGATATACTTGTCCAACAGCTTGATTTTGCCATCCATTGCCTCTAACTAAA